>JADFXG010000015.1 GCA_015233895.1 Nitrospirota bacterium
CAAGGGCAGTGAGGTCTGTTTTATCTGTAGGAGTTACAATGCAGAGGGCATTTTTATACAGCTTGCCGGAGGATGCTTTCATGCCGGATTGGTCTTTGCCTGCAATTGGGTGGGCTCCCACAAAATGGATATGGTAGTCAAAAGGGGTCTCTATGAAAAATACAAAGTGCCGGAGTATTGGATAGTCGTACCGGAGTTTAATACCATTGAGATTTTAACCCTTGACAACGATAAATATAAAACACACTCCATCGCAGAGATTGAGGGCGTGGTTACGTCTAAGGTTATCGAGGGGCTTGAAGTCAATATTAAAGACATTTTCGAGGACTTAAATTGACTATAGAGACTACGATTGTAAGAGAATACTCAGTTTGCTCAAAATTCATTGTGGGGAGCTGAGACATTGCAAAACAAATGGTCAGACGATTATGCAGCCGAGTTCATAAAACTCTATGGCGAAAGATATGGAGAAGACCTTGCCCTAAGAACCTATACATCACAACTGCTCGGTAAAGAGAAATCCCTTGTCCTTCATGGGGGCGGAAATACATCCGTAAAGTCTCAACATATTAATGTATTTGGGCAACCGCTCAATGCTCTCTTCGTTAAGGCATCCGGATACAACATGGACAGGATTAAACCGGATGGACACGTAGCGCTTGAGCTTGACTATCTCATGCGGCTGCTTGAACTTGATGATTTGGATGACGAAACGATGATTAATGAGTTTCGCACCCATCTGTTTGACCACAGCGCATCCACGCCATCACTTGAGACACTCCTTCATGCCTTTTTACCCTTTAAGTACGTTGACCATACCCATTCTGAGGCAGTTCTGGCTATCGGTAACTCTACAGACGGAAAAGAGGTATTCAAAAGGATTTTTGGAGATGAGGCGGCAATTTTAGATTATTATACACCAGGGTTTCAACTGGCAAAAGCGGCTGCCTCGTTTTACAGGAGCAATCCTAATATAAAAACCCTGATTCTTATGCATCACGGAATATTCACATGGGGAGACACGGCCAAAGACTCATATACTGCTATGATTGATTTCGTTACAGAGGCTGAAAAACATATTGAAGCCGCTAAGGAAAATCTAAAACGAAAGCATTTTGTTAATGCCCTTCAGAATGAAGTTGATGAGGCAAAGGCACGGTACGTTAAAATTGCACCAATCCTCAGAGGGTTACTCTCTGAAAAAACCGGTGATACAGATAATCCGTTTAATAAGGTAATCTTAAAACCGTTGATAGATGACGTAACGCTTGGATTTATAAATTCTGAAAAAGCCCGTGATATTCTTATGACCCCTCCTGTTACCTCTGATTATCTTATTCGTACGAAGGCTTTTCCGCTTTGGATTGACACTATCCCCATTGATGACGATGCCGCTATAATAGAAGCTCTCTCAGGTGCATTATCAGCCTACAAGGAACAATATGAAAATTACCTTAAAAGACACAGCCTTGACACATCAGCAATAACTCATTTTGATTCGTTGCCTAAGGTGATAGCGATTCCGTGTATTGGAATAATATGCTCAGGCAGTGACATGAAATCGGTGGTCATTGCGCATGATATAACCCTTCAAAATATCAGGGTGAAACTTGACATTGCCTTAACATCAGAGTTTAAAGGGATACAAGAGGATGACATTTTTAAGATGGAGTACAGACTTTATCAACAAAATAAACTAAATATCGAAAAATGGATGTATTCGCTAACCGGCAGTGTATCGGTCGTAACAGGAGCAGCGGGAGCTATTGGGGGTGCTGTCAGCAAGGGGCTTTTGCGGGACGGCTCATGTGTAGCCTTAACTGATCTGCCCGGAGACAATCTCAACTCCATGTATGAAAAGTTACGCGATGAGTTTGGAGAGCGCGTGGCAGCAATCCCTATGGATGTTACGGATGCGGAGTCGGTATCTCAGTGTTTTGCTAAGGTCACGGAACTTTGGGGCGGCGTGGATATTTTAATCCCAAATGCGGGCATTGCCATGGTCTCAACACTTATGGATATGCCGCTTGAGGGTTTTAAACGGCTTGAACGAGTTAATGTAGATGGCACGTTAACGGTAATATCGGAGGCTGCAAGGCTTTTTAAGCGGCAGGCAACCGGAGGAGACATTGTGTTGGTGTCAACTAAAAATGTGTTTTCACCGAGTGCCAGTTTCGGGGCATATAGTGCAACAAAAGCGGCTGCGCATCAAATAGCGCGTGTTGCTTCACTTGAGCTAGCTCCACTCGGAGTTAGAGTAAACATGGTATCGCCGGATGCTGTGTTTTCAGGTGGTACAAAGCGCTCCGGTCTTTGGGAGGAAATTGGCCCTGAGAGAATGAAAGCACGCGGACTTGATGAAAAAGGACTTGAGCAATACTATCAAAGCCGAAACCTGCTGAAATCACCCGTTACCGGTGAACATGTCTCAAAAGCTGTGCTGTTTTTTGTAACAAGACAGACACCTACAACCGGCGCCACTATTCCCGTTGACGGCGGCCTTCCAGATGCCACACCAAGATGATAAGGATAACACACTTCAGGCCGATATAAAAAACTTCAGATTATCGACACTTCAAGTGGTATTGAGTGTATCTCGTGGGGGTTTTCTTTCTTTAGGTAATTTAACTTCTCAAAACCAATGATATCACCACTTACATCTTTCTTTACTATAATGCCCCCTCCAATTTCCTCGTTAATACATGGTTTTGGTTCGCTAAACCAAACATCCAGTGTATTCCCAACTTTATCATATGTTATGGTTATTTTGTCCATATACTTTCTCCTTCTTTAATCTTATGACTATAAGTTGTCCTGATTGTTTTCCCTGACTTTGCTTTTATTACGAATTTATTCATTGTTTTTGATATTAGATATTCATATGATAGCAATAATTTAGGGAATCTAACAAGCATGTGTTGAGGGCCATGGCTTTTCAAACGCGTACTCTACAGCGTTAAAACGCAAGGTTAGTAAAAAATACTTGACAAACTTTTCTGATGTAATGTAAAATGGAACCTAAGACGGGTTATTTATGACTTCAGATGCCGTGTGGAAGTCCAAAAATATGATCAATCAATACAACAATAAGTGTTAGAGTTGTATATTTTTAAACGATTCGGGGGTTGTGTAAAAGTTGGCAAATACATTGGACATAAATACGATAGGAGTTATCGGCGCAGGAGTGATGGGCGTCGGTGTAGCCCAAAATGCCGCACAAACGGGGAAAAGGGTTGTTTTAATTGACCTTGATCCCGTAACACTGGAAAAAGCCGTAGATAAGATCAGGCAGGATCTTCGCTTCCAAAGCATGTTTAAACCTGCCTCGGCCAATGTTTTAGAATCCACCGCGGTTTTAAATAACATTACACCATCCACCGATTACAGTCTGCTCAGCAGTGCCGATTATATAATAGAAAACGTAACTGAAAAATGGGACATCAAAAAGGAAGTCTATCAAAAAATAGATAATCTGGCAGCAGACTACTGTATTTTTGCTGCCAATACATCGGCAATTCCAATAACGCGTATTGCCTCCCTTACAAAGAGGCCGGACAAAGTTATCGGCATTCATTTTATGAACCCTGTGCCGCTTAAGTCTGCGGTTGAAGTCATAATGGGGTATCACACATCTGAGGCGACTCTTAATACTACTAAAGACCTCCTGTCCTCTATGGGCAAAGAAAGCATTGTGGTTAATGACTCGCCGGGTTTTGTCTCAAACCGGGTGCTTATGCTTACCATAAATGAGGCGATTTATTTAGTTTATGAAAACGTGGCAAAACCGGAGGACGTGGACAGGATATTTAAGACCTGCTTTGGCCACCAGATGGGTCCCCTTGAGACGGCTGATTTAATCGGACTGGACACTATCTTGTACTCTATTGACGTTCTATATGAGAGTTTTAACGACAGTAAGTTCAGACCATGCCCGCTACTTAAAAAAATGGTGGATGCCGGTCTCTATGGCATGAAAAACGGCAAAGGATTCTACTCCTATGACGACATTTAGCGTTATCACCGCATTTAAAATAAACCATGAGGGGTGGATATCTGAATGACTCCTGAGGAGATAAAGACAAAAGTCAGAGCTTTCCTTTTAAAGTATATTAAAAAGCCTGATCTTAAAGATGATGAAGACTACTTTGCATCAAAACTAATAAATTCTCTCTTTGCCATGCAGCTTGTGATGTTTGTTGAGAAGGAATTCAAAGTGAAGGTTGAAGACAAAGACCTTGATATAAAGAACTTTAATGCGATAGATTCAATTTCAAGCCTTGTCACAAGAAAACTGGGTTGTTAAGAGAAGCAATTAGACACTGAGGTAAACATGGAGTTAACACAAGAGCAAGAACAAGCACAGGGGGAATTTAAGGCATTTGTAAATGAGCACGTAGCGCCCTATGCTGATACATTTGACAGAGAGCAGAAAATACCCGAAGAGCTTATAGCGCTGATAGCCCAAAAGGGTTTTTTTGGATTAATTGTGCCTAAGGAGTACGGCGGCATGGCAGCCGATATGATTACCTATGGGCTGTTGTGTGAGGAGATGTGTTGCGGCAGCGCCTCTCTTTTGAGTCTTCTTACAGTGCATGGGATGGTTATACAGGCAATTATGCGATGGGGCAGTAGTGTTCTTAAGGAGCGGTGGTTAAGAAAACTTGCCTCAGGAGAGATTATCGGCGCCTTTGCCCTCACAGAGCCTAACGTGGGCAGTGATGCTAAAAGTGTAGAAACCGTTGCCGTTAAAAAAGACAATGGGTTTGTCTTAACTGGAAAAAAGAAGTGGACTTCTTTTGGCCAAAGAGCTGACTTATTTATGATTATCGCTCAGTGTGAGGACAAACCAACTGCGTTTCTGCTTGAAAAGGGCACGCCGGGTTTTACCGTCACACCTATTACAGATACATTTGGGTTTAGGGCCGCTATGATGGCAGAGCTTACGATGGATAACTGCCTTATCACGGAGGAAAACATGGTTGGACGAATCGGTTTTGGCGTCACACATGTTGCCACCCATGCTCTTGATTATGGCAGATATACTGTTGGTTGGGGTTGTGTGGGACTTGGCAGGGCCTGTCTTGAGGCAAGCCTTAAATATACTGCTCAGAGAGTGCAATTTGGCACGTATTTACGCAAGCACCAGTTGATTCAGCATATGATTACCGATATGATAGCCTCTGTCACTGCTGCGCGCCTTCTATGTCTTAATGCCGGGCATTTAAAAGACGCCGGGGATCACAGAACCATCATGGAAACCGCAATCGCCAAATACTTTGCCTCTACTATGGTTGTAAAGACCGCCCTCGATGCTGTGCAAATTCACGGCGCTAACGGTATAAGCAGCGACTATCCGGTTGCAAGATACCTCAGAGATGCAAAAGTAATGGAGATAATCGAGGGTAGCTCACAGATGCAGCAGATAATAATAGCAAGATACGGGTATCAGGAATATTTATAGCATTTTCTTTAAGCAAGCGCTTAACTTTGGGATATTTGAAAGGGCAACAATGTGAAAGAAGTAAAAAAAACTAAAAAAACAAAATGTCTCGTATGGGACCTTGATAACACGCTGTGGAGTGGAACTCTTATTGAGGGCGACAGGGTAACATTAAGGGAAAATGTCGTTGAAACCATAAAAACCCTCGACAGCCGTGGAATTCTCCAGTCCATTGCGAGCAAAAATGATTACAGCGCGGCTATGTCAAAACTCCGTGAGTTTGGGTTAGAGGAGTTTTTCCTGTATCCGCAGATAAACTGGGGCGCTAAATCAGAGTCAATTAAAAAAATCGCAGAACTAATCAACATAGGTGCCGATACGCTTGCTTTCATAGACGATCAGGAGTTTGAGCTTGACGAGGTGTCTTTTTCCCTGCCTGAGGTTCTGTGCATACACGCCACCTCACTTGACCGTGTTGCGGAGATGGAGGAGATGAATCCGGTCTTTATAACGGAGGACTCTAAAAACCGCCGCTTGATGTATATGGCTGATATGAACCGAAACAAGGATGAGGAGTCTTACGATGGCCCAAAAGAGGAATTTCTAAGTACCCTTGGTATGGTCTTTGATATTTCTCTTGCCTCAACTGACGATCTTAAAAGAGCAGAGGAGCTTACCGTAAGAACTAATCAGCTAAACACCACAGGTTACACTTATAGCTATGATGAGTTGGATGGCTTTATAAAATCAAGCGGGCATCTGCTTCTTATTGCCTCCCTTAGTGACCGCTACGGCAGTTACGGGAAAATTGGTCTTGTGCTTATTGAGGTAAAAGAATCGGCATGGATTATAAAACTCCTTCTGATGTCATGCCGGGTAATGTCCCGCGGGGTAGGCGCCATAGTCATAAACTACCTGAGAAATGAAGCACGCAAGCGTGGGGTAAGGCTGCTTGCTGAGATGATACAAAATGACAGAAACCGGATGATGTATGTTACTTATAAATTTTCAGGATTTAACGATATAAACAGAGACGGACAGGTGATTATTATGGAGGACAATTCCCTTGCCGACATTCCTCCATACCCGGACTTTGTCAAACTAAGATTTCCAAAATCTTTGTAACAGGAGACTTTTCTCAATGAGTACCGATCAAAAAGACACACTAAAGAATCTCTACAAAGCGTATAAAACTTTGCAACTTAAGACGGCAAAGTTTGAAGAGCCGATAGCGGTAATTGGAATAGGATGCCGTTTTCCAGGCGGAGCGGATAGTCCTGAAAAGTTCTGGCAGATTTTGGAAAAAGGACTGGACGTAACCTCTGAGGTGCCAAAAGACAGATGGCCAACTGATGACTTCTACAATCCTGACCCTGATGCCGCCGGTAAATCTTACACAAAGCGAGGGGGATTTCTGAGTGAACCGGTTAGCGGCTTTGATAACGGGTTTTTTCAGATATCTCCGGATGAGGCCAAAAGTATGGATCCGCAGCAGCGGATGCTTCTTGAGGTAACTCGTGAGGCACTGGAAAACTCCGTTACAAATCCGGAAAGCCTTGTGGGAAGTCTTACCGGTGTTTTCATTGGTATGGTAAATAATGACTATGCCTCGGCACAACTAAGATGTGGAGACCTTTCAAAAATAGATTCTTACTCCATAACAGGCATTGCAGCAAGCACCGCTACCGGGCGTATATCCTACGCATACGGTTTTGAGGGGCCAAGTGTTGCCATAGACACGGCCTGTTCGTCCTCGCTTGTTGCCATCCATATGGCTTGCCAGAGTTTAAAAACAGGGGAGTCTGATATGGCGCTTGCCGGAGGGGTGCATCTTAATCTCACTCCGGAGGGGTTTATCGGTTTTTGCAGGATTAAAATCCTCTCCCCGGATGGCAGATGCCGGAGTTTTGACGCAAAGGCTGACGGGATGTCTAAGGGTGAGGGATGCGGAATTGTCGTGCTAAAGCGGCTCTCTGATGCTTTAGCAAACGGCGACAGAGTGATAGCAGTCATAAAGGGCAGTGCTATCAATCAGGATGGCCGCAGCAATGGCCTAACGGCTCCAAACGGTCTAGCGCAGGAAAAGGTGATGCGTAAGGCTCTTGAAAAGTCAGCCATAGAACCCTCCGATGTTGGGTACATTGAGGCTCATGGCTCTGCTACTCCTTTAGGCGACAGTATTGAGATACAATCCATTACCAATGTCTATCGAGGCGGGCGCAGTAACGGCAACGCTCTGAGTGTCGGTACAGTTAAGGCAAACATCGGGCATCTTGAGGGTGCCGCAGGTGTTGCAGGGTTTATAAAAACAGCGCTTATGCTTGAAAAAGGCGTCATTCCGCCATTGGCTAATTTTGAAAAACCCAATCCTCACATTCAATGGGATAATGTAAAAATAAATACTTCACCTGTTAAATGGGATACCGGTTCACGCATTGCCGCAGTCAGTTCATACGGCTTTAGCGGCACAAATGTTCATCTCATAGCGGGAGAGCTGCCGGTAACAGAGAATGCTTCAGTGAGTGAAATTGCAGATTACCAATTACTTAATATTTCTGCAAAAACTCAGCAGTCTTTAAAAACCCTTGCTAAACGATACCATGATTATTTAATTGATATAACAGAGGATGTCTCCTTAGCCGACATATGCTACAGCGCTGCCACAGGGCGGGCACAATTGCCATACCGCCTAAGTGTAACAGGGAAAACCAAAAATGAAATGTGTGAAAAACTGGAAAACTATCGAAATGTAGCCGACTATGGAGACGGCTGTGTAAGCGGTGAGATTACACACTCGCCTAAAAAGATAGTGTTTATGTTTGCCGGACAAGGCTCCCAATACCGTGACATGGGAAAAGACCTGTACCGTAGCTCCGAGGTTTTCCGTAATGCAATGGATGCCTGCGAGGCTTTTGCAAAACCAATAACAGGGAAATCAATCTTAGAAATCATTTATGATAAAGAGGACACAGGGCTGATTAACGAAACCATCTACACTCAGCCTGCCATATTCTCAGTGGAGTATGCCCTTGCCATGTTGTGGCTTTCGTGGGGGATAAAACCACAAGCTGTAATGGGACACAGTATAGGGCAGTATGCAGCTGCATGTGTTGCCGGTGTGTTTTCTCTAAATGATGCAATCACTCTTGTCTGTGAAAGAGGACGGCTCATACAGAGTTTAACGGAAAGCGGCTCTATGGCGGTGGTACTCTCTGATGAGAGAACAGTTAGCTCTGTAATAGAAAAGTATTCTGAAACTGTGTCTTTGGCAACAGTAAACGGCCCTGAAAACGTTGTAATCTCAGGTGAAAGGCAGGCCGTATCAGCGGTAATTGCTCACTTTATAGATATGGATATTCCTGCCAGAGAGCTCAAAATATCACACGCTATTCACAGCGTGCTTATGGAACCAGTTTTAAAGGATTTCCTTGAAGCTGCTAAAAAAGTTACATATTCGCAAGCAAAAATTCCGGTAGTATCAAACGCTGACGGAAGGTTTGCAACTGAGGAGATAGCAACGCCTGAGTTTTGGGTCAGACATCTCAGAGAGAGTGTCCGGTTTTACGACTCTGTTGTGAATTTGGACAGGTGGGGATATAATGTTTTTATAGAGGTTGGAGCAACTACAACTCTTATGAGTCTTGGAATCCAATGCCTGCCTGACAATGAGGCACTTTGGGTGTTTTCGCTTGGGGTAAACAACTCGATGTTTAATATGCGCCCGATGCGCTATGAAAACACTAACGACTGGCAGCAGATATTGAAGGGACTTTCCGAACTCTTTGTAGCCGGAGTGGAAATTGACTGGAAAGGTGTAATGGGTTCACACCTTACAGGGAGAAAAAAAGTAGCGCTCCCCACATATCCATATGAGCGTAAGCATCTTTGGATAGCTCCTGTCTATCAATATCAAACTCAGCTGGCAAAGGTTGTACCAGTTGACATAGCACAAGAATGCGCTCAGATCGATGTATCTGAGACGACACCTCAGCGGGAAAATCTTAATAACGAAATCTTAACTTTGATAAGAAAAATCTCAGGCATAGATATATCCGTACACGATTATGATAAAAACCTGTTCACTCTCGGCCTGGTATCGCTTATGATAGCGCGGATAAGGGATTCTATCAGACGCTCACACGGCGTGGATATAAAGATGTCCAGTTTTTATAAGGAAACAAGCACTGTTAACAGACTTCTTGATTATATAAAAAAGCACTTGCCTCAGGAGGTTGTACCACCACCTGTCAATGACGCTATAAAGAGCATACCACAGCAAAAACCAGTAAAACAGACCTTTACCGTTTATCGTAAGATTATGGACAGGGAGGCGCTGAGTCTTGATAATAGGAAACAAGCTCATTTAAATAACCTTATAAAACGTTACATAAAAAAAACCGCCGCCTCACAAACACATACCCAAAAATATCGTAGCGTATTTGCCAACATCAGAAACATTTCCGGGTTCCGTATGGAGTGGAAAGATATTATCTATCAGATAGTAGCAAAGCGCGCCGAGGGTTCAAAGATATGGGACATGGACGACAGGCAGTATTTGGATATATCTATGGGATTTGGCGTGTATCTGTTTGGCCACAATCCGCCTTTTGTACGGGGTGAGTTGGAAAAGGAATTTTTAAATGGATTTCCCATAGGTCCTATGTCGCAATTGGCCGCAGAGAATGCCCAGTTAATATGTGAGATGGCAAATGTAGAGCGTGTAGCATTTTTTAATACCGGTACTGAGGCCGTTATGGCAGCAGTCCGTATTGCCCGTACTGTTACCGGGAGAGATAAACTTGTCGTGTTTTCAGGCTCCTACCACGGCCACAGCGACGGAGTTTTGGCTACAGGCTATTTTGAGGGAGACATACTCCGAACCGTTCCACTTTCTCCCGGAACCCCTCAGGGAATGGTCAACGATGTTTATGTTTTAGATTATGGTGAACCGTCATCTTTGGAATTTATAGAGCACCACGGCAAAGAGATAGCCGCCGTTATGGTGGAACCGGTGCAGAGCCGGAGACCGGACTTACAGCCTGCGCAGTTTCTTAAGGCGCTGAGGGAGTTGACTCAGGACGTTGGTTGCGCTTTGATATTTGATGAGATGATAACCGGATTTAGAACTCATCCCGGCGGCGCTCAGGCATTGTTTGGAGTGAAAGCGGATATTGTGACCTACGGTAAGGTAATCGGAGGTGGGCTGCCGATCGGTGTTGTTGCAGGCAAGGCACATTACCTTGATGCGGTTGACGGCGGCTGGTGGTCATTTGATGACGCCTCATATCCTCAGAGAGAAAACACATTGATAGCTGGCACATTTAACCATCATCCGCTTGCTATGGCAGGGGCAAAGGCAGTTTTGCAGTATCTTAAAAATACCGGCCCAACCCTCCAGAGTGAACTCAACCAGCGAACCGATAATCTTTCCAAACGGATGAACGAATACCTTGCCAAAGAGGGAGTTTCAACTATCCATATGGTTAACTTTGCATCCCTGTTCCGATTTGTGCTTAAGGGGGACGATGAACTGCTTAATTATCATCTGCTTGACAGGGGAATTTATGTGTGGGAGGGCAGGGCATGTTTCCTTTCCACAGCCCACAGCGATGACGATATTAAATTCTTTGAGGATGCCGTAAAAGACAGCATAGAGGAAATGAAAGAGGGCGGGTTTGTGCAGTCTGACAGCGTTAAACACAAAGCTCACATTAGTGTACCAACCACGGTTTCTTTACCGGTATCCAGTGCACAAAAGCGCCTATATGCTTTAAGCCAATTTGAAGGGGGACAGCTTAGTTATCACGTGCCGGTTGTGTTTTTCATAGATGGCGTACTTGATATGAAACGATTTGGAGGTCTTTTTAATGAACTTATACAAAGACACGAAAGCCTCAGGAGCAGTTTCGTGTTTGAAAGCGGAGAGGTTCGAAACCTTATAGCTGAAAGCTTAGAGTTTGCCGTTTACTACGCAACCATAAAAGAGGATGCAGCAGACAGATTCGTAAGGGATTTCATAAGGGATTTTGATCTAAGCAAAGCGCCTTTAATAAGAGTATGTATAGCTGAAATTGAAGGCAAAAAACATCGCCATTTGTGCATAATTGATGCCCATCACATTGTCTTTGACGGCATATCAGCCGACATACTGGTTGGAGAGCTTATTAAGTTATACCGGGGGGAGGAGCTCTATCAGCTTAAAAAGCAGTATCGTGATTATACTGCATGGGAGGCAGAATATGTCAGGTCAGAGGAGTTCCAGTTACATGAGAAATTCTGGCTTGATATGCTTTCTGAAAACACTCCGGTACTGAATCTTCCCACTGACTTTCAGCGGCCAAAGATGCGCTCCTTTAATGGTAAAAGGCTTTTTGTAACTATAGATGAAAAAAGAACCAATGCTCTAAAAGAGTATTCTGCCAGATGCGGCGCATCGCTTTACTCTTTGCTATTTTCCGCCCACAGCGTACTACTACATAAACTAACCGGACAGAGTGACATGATTGTGGGCACAAACTTTGACGGCAGGAACCACGAGGACCTGACAGACGTAATCGGAATGTTTGTTAGTACACTTGCTCTAAGGACAAAACCAGCAGCGGATAAATCTTTTGCCGGCTTTGTCAGTGAAATACAGGAAACTGTGCTTGAGGCGCTGGATTGCCAGAGTTTCCCGTTTGAGATACTTGTAGATAAACTACATCTTAAGCGCGATATGAGTAAGAACCCCCTGTTTGATACCATGTTTGTTTACGAAAAGGTTGACACAAAGACTTTCGTATCAGGGGATTTGATTTTTACAAAATATGATTTTTCTGTAGATAAGTCTATGTTTGACCTTACGCACGAATTTTTAGAGCTTGATGGCACATTAAACATGTCTATGGAGTTTAATACGGCACTTTTTAAAGTAGAAACAATAGAGAGATTTCTAAATTTTTATGAAAACATCCTTAATTCCATATTAACTAATCCAGGGATTGCCATCCATGATATAGACATACTTTCAGATGAGGAAAAGAGGCGGCTGACATTAGATTTCAACAGCACAGCCAAAGACTTTCCACTACATTTGACGATAGCGGATTTATTTGAAAAACAGGTTGAAAAAACTCCAGAAAATATTGCAATTGCATTTAATAACGTAACATATACATATAGCACACTAAATGAAGACTCTAACCGGGTTGCCAATTACTTGAAAACGCATATAACGCTAAATAAAGAGGAACTGATTGCCATAATGGCTGACCGCTCAGAGTGGACAGTTATCGCTATGCTTGGAATACTTAAGGCAGGAGCCGCTTTTCTTCCCATTGACCCTGCATACCCTGAGGACAGAATTGCCTACATGATAGAGGACAGTGGCTGCCGTGTCATGCTTACACATTTGGAAAATATAGAAAATGATAACCTTAATGTTATAAATATAAAACACATTGTCTGTGATGATTTAAAAAATCCGGAAAGAACTATAACACCAGCCAGCCTTGCCTATGTCATATACACATCAGGCACCACGGGGCGGCCAAAAGGCGTTATGATAGAACAAGAAACCCTTGTAAATATGGCACTTGCCCATATAGATTTCTTTGAAATCAACGCCTCTGACAGAATGCTCCAGTTTTCCTCGATGTCATCTGATACATCACTTTTTGAAATATTTCTTTCCATCTTTGCCGGAGCCGCTGTTGTGCTTATAGATAAAGAAACAATTTTTAACACAGCAAGTTTTATAAAATACACAGAGGATATGGGCGTCACATTTTTAGCGCTTCCTCCGGTTTACCTAAATAGCTTAAACAAGCCTGAAATGAAGACGGTACGTGCCATTGCCTCATGCGGTGCTCCGGCAGTTGTCAGCGACGCCCTGTTTTATGGCAAAAACAAGGTGTTTTTTAACTCCTACGGCCCAACTGAGACCACAGTTGCCGTAACGTACTACAGGCTGGATATGGAACGCTCCTATGATGCCCATATTCCAATCGGCACTCCAATTTCAAACACGTGCATATTTATCGTTGATGAATCGCTTAATCTGGTTCCAATTGGCATTGAAGGGGAGCTTTGCATTGGCGGCAGGTGTCTAGCACGCGGATATAAGAACAAGCCTGAGATGACGGCTGAAAAATTCATAACTATAGCTGCAGCAGGAGACCAACGGCTCTATAGAAGCGGCGATATGGGGCGGTGGCTGCCCGATGGTAACATTGAGTGTACGGGCAGAAAAGACGACCAGCTAAAAGTAAGAGGCTACAGGGTGGAGCTAAGCGAGGTGGAATATGCCATTTCATCACACCCTATGGTAAAAGCCGTGGTGGTTATAGCACGGAAATTTTTAAGTGAGACCCCGGAGCTTATTGCTTATATAATAAAACAAGACAGTCTTTCGGCATCAGAGCTGAGGGTATATATGGGGAAACGCCTGCCTGATTATATGCTCCCTGCTTACATAGTGTTTGTAGATAAATTCCCGCTTTCCCCTAACAACAAAGTTGATAAGAAGGCTCTTCCCGATCCACTTAAAACTGACGAAGAGGTTACAAATAGCAATTTAACGGAACCATCCACTGAGACTGAAAAAATTCTCGTAAGAGTCCTCAAGACAATACTGGATAGAAAAACAGTAAGCGTAAACGATGATTTTTTTGCTCTTGGCGGGGATTCCATCAAGGCTATACAACTGATTTCCGCTCTTAACACCGAGGGTCTGTCTGTCTCGGTACGAGACGTTTTTGAAAATCCTGTGCTAACCGAAATGGCAAGGAAAATTACCGGAGCAACTCTTTCAGAACAAGGGATTGTAAGCGGTAAGGTGCCGCTTACTGCCATACAGATGTGGTTTTTTGACAGACCTGAAGCTATTGTAACCTCATCCCATTACACACAGGGCGTCTTGCTTAACAGCGCTGGCAGGGTTGATAAAGAAATACTTACTGAGGCATTTAAGAAACTTATGGAACATCATGACGCACTCAGAATGAAATATACTTTTTCCGCTGATGGTGTAATTCAGGAGTGTTCTCCCGATATAGATAACATTTCCGTTGAGACAGTTGTTGTAGAAAATGATGCCGATATTGCAAAGCTTTGTGCCGCAGTGCCCCCCACCATTGACATTAAAAGTGGGACGCTGCTTAAGGCTATAATTTACAAAGGACAGATGAGCGATTACCTGTTAATTGTCATACACCATTTAATAGTGGATGGCGTTTCATGGCGAATCCTTATAGAGGATCTCTCATTGTCATACACATCAATCATTGAAAGAAAACCCGTCGCCTTTCCACCTAAGACAGAATCTTTTAAGGCATGGGCGGAAGCAGTTACTGAATATGCCGCATCACCCCAATTGTTAAAGGAGGCCGGTTACTGGCTCTCTGTGTGCGAAACCGCCACGGAACCGATAAATACCAATTTTAACTATAGAACTTATGGAACATTTGAAACGCTTAATTTTATGCTTGATACAGAGATTACAAGGCTAATTGTAACTAATAACACGGAAACGAGGGATATACTTCTTGCGGCACTTGTATTGGCGGTCTCTGAAACTTATGGAGTAAAGTCCATCGCGGTTGAGCTTGAAGGACACGGCAGAGAGGAGATAATTGAAGGGATTAACATCTCCCGAACCGTGGGATGGTTTACCTCAGTGTATCCTGTCATATTACAATTACCGGATGGCAATAGTCTTGATGACACTGTTAAACAAATAAAGGAAACACTAAGGAGTGTTCCGCAAAACGGTATTGGTTATGGGATACTGGAATATATTTCAGAGGTAGAGGACTTAAGCTTATTCCAGCCTCCTCAGCTTGCCTTTAACTATCTTGGTTCCTTTGATGGAGTACAAGGGGGAGGAGTCTTTGAGTTTTCCGAAATTCCGGTTGAAAACACCATAAACCATAACCTCAGAAACGTTAACGCTCTGTCTGTGGAGGGATTTGTTGTAAATAACGTGTTTCACGGCTCAATATCCTATTGCAACGGTGCTTATAGCACTGAAATTGTCTCAGCACTGGCTGAGGCTTTCAAAAATAACATAATTGCACTGACAACGCATTTAAGTGCACAGAGTAAGGGATTGGAGGACATTTTCAGACAGCTCGGACTAAGTGCCAAAGATATTAAGGACATCTACAACCTCTCGCCTATGCAGGAGGGAATGTTGTTTCACAGGATGTACGATAAGAGCTCATCGGCCTATTTCGAACAGGTTACATTTACAGTTAACGGAGCGCTCGATGTCGAAGCTTTTATGAAAAGCTGGGAGAATGTCTTTGAAAGACACGACATCTTAAGAGCAATGTTTATTTACTCAGACAAAGCAGAGCCCCTTCAGGTGATACCCCACCAAAGACAAATGGAGTGCCAGTATGTGAATATGTCGGGAAATGGACACGACGGATTTATAGATAGCTACAGAGTACGTGACATAGAGAGAGGATTTGACCTTACACGTGATCCTTTGATGAGGATTTATATCGTAAAGCGCAGCGATAACGTGTTTGACGTAGTGTGGAGCCATCATCATATTATAATAGACGGCTGGTGCCTTGGACTCATTATAACTGATTTATTTAAAGCCTATAGCGCATTTACTAATGGGCACAAGCCTGATGTAAAGCCGGTCCCCAGCTACGGAGATTACATTAAATGGCTGAAAACGCTTGATACCAATATCATGATTAATTATTGGAGAGGCTACTTAGAAGGCTATGAGCGGGCGGCTTTTTTTAGCACGGCAATTGCTCAAAACAGCGGCGTATCAGTAGCCAGTTTTAATTTAAGTGAGGAGTTAACGTTACGTTTGGATACCTTTGCAAAGAAAACCGGTGTAACCATTAGTGCTGCATTTCAGGCACTGTGGTCAGTGCTGCTTAGTAAACACACTGGCCAGGACGACGTGGTGTTTGGCCTTACAGTGTCAGGACGTCCGGTAGAAGTGCCTGACTCAGATAAAATGGTTGGTTTATTTATAAACACAATACCGGTAAGAGCTGTACTAAATGATAGTGTAACTTTCAGAGAGCTTGCTAAAAACGTACAACATGATTTTATAAACGGGAAAGCTCATCACTATTTGTCATTAGCAGACATTCAGAGTGTAACTAATTTCAAACAAGGACTCTTTGACCATGTTTTAGTATTTGAAAACTATCCGCTAAGCGGGCAGTTAACAGAAATCTGCAAAACAACTGGTTGCAGCCTAAATATAGATGACATCAAGACATATGAGTTGACTAACTACAGTCTGAGTCTGGTTATCTACATCGGGGTTGAAATAACAATTGACTTTTGTTACAATGTCAATAGCATCAAATCTGGGCTAATCGAAACAGTTGCCTCAAAATTGATTCAACTGGCAGAGCTTCTAACATACAGTCCTGATACAGCGGTTAATGACATAAAGGGATTGTTGGCCGGACAGGATGAATTGTTAAAGCAAAATGAGTTTCTCGATTCAGTTGGTAAAATAGACGAGGATTTTTGATAAAAAATGAAATAAACTAAGAGAAGGAGATTCTTATGACTTTGTGCATTTGTGGGAAACATGTTGGACTTATAGTTATGTTTGTTTTATTTGTTGCCCTGATTGTGCCTGTTACGGCAATGGCGGAGGTGGATAAAGACTATATAAGAGAACACTATCCGGAGGTTTATCGCCAAATATATGAGGAGGGTAAATCGTCTGTTTCAGCACCGGCTTCACAGTCAGGTGAACCTTCAAAGGCGGTTGATAATGTTAAACCTGCGGCACCGGCAGCAGCCGATGCGCCCAAGGTCAATGGGCCTGGTGACAACTGGTGGGAACACATCTCTCTTAAATACAAACCCTTACCGGAGAATCTCCTGTTCCACGCGGAGGCACTATTCACTCCTGTTTACAAATGGGGTAACACAACAGGATACAATATAGACGGCCAGGGTGCGGTTGTATTAAGAAAAAACCGTCTGACAAACTCCCTTAACTATCAGATTGCACAAAAGTTAACTAAAGATGCCAGCGGCTCACAAAGCACTGACGATTATCAGACCTTTCAAGAATCTCTGCAGTATGACCTGACTGAAAATTTCTACACGCAGGGCGGCTATATATGGGAACGGGACAGGGTTAATATGATAAAACACAGACATATAGAGTATGCCGGTTTAGGGTATTATTTATTTGATACGCCGCTGCATAAGCTTGAGTTTTTTTTATCAGGTGGTTATCAAACAGAGAAATACTACTCTCTGATACAAGATTTTTTAAATATAAGCCAAAAATCGCTTCCGGTTGTGTATTTTTATGAAAGTTACAAGATTAATATCACAAGTTATCTGTTTTATAATGAGATTTTTAGAATCATACAAGATGTATCCACTACACCGGTTTTTGTTATGAATGAGGATGGAAACTATATAGCAGACCACAGGGTACACAGATACCGCTGGACCATGATAAATGCTCTTGGCTATAACATTGATAAACATCTGGCAATCATCGCATCACATAAAATGGACTATGACAGCAGTCCGTGGCCAACTGTGATTAGTACGGACAACGTTTTTAAGGTAAGCCTTAGGGTTAGCTTCTAAAAAGGCAAGCGTTTTAATCATGTGCGGAATCGCAGGAATATTTACTGTGCACTCAGAAAGGCTGATAAATGAGGATATCTTGTTAAAAATGGGTAACGCTCTTATCCACAGGGGGCCTGATGACACCGGGTACTACCGGCAAAAACACCTTGCCCTGGTGTTTAAGCGCCTTTCCATTGTGGATCTGACAACAGGTAATCAGCCCATGTATAACGAGGATAGAACTATCGTATCGGTCTGTAATGGTGAGATATTCAACTTTTTAGAGCTTAAAGAAGAACTCATACAGAGAGGGCATATATTTTACACCCACTGCGACGTGGAGGTACTGGTTCATCTGTATGAGGAGCACGGAGATTTTTTTGTCGAAAAACTAAATGGACAGTTTTCATTTGCTATTTATGATATAAAACGGAAACGGCTACTGCTTGCCAGAGATCAGGCAGGGATAACTCCTCTTTTTTATACCATGGCAGAGGGCACTTTCGTTTTTGCCTCTGAGATAAAGTCAATACTGTGCCACCATCAAATAAAAAAAGAGGTTGACCTGCGCGGACTTGATCAGGTGTTGTCGTTTCCTGGGCTGGTTAGCCCAACCACGATGTTTAAGGGAATTTTTAGCCTGAAACCCGGCCACACACTTACCGCCTCAATTGATGAGGGTACAATACGTTTAAATGTAAAAGAATATTGGGATTTAATATACCCTGAGGAGCGGCAGGCAGATTACCAAATGGATGAGTCCTATTATGTGGAAAGATTAGATGAGATTTTCAGGCAATCCGTAAACTACAGACTCATGGCTGACGTACCGGTAGGATTTTACCTTAGCGGAGGGCTTGACTCATCCCTGATAGGCGCTGTGATAAAGTCGCTCAGTCCGGCTGAGAAAAGGCACTCCTTTTCAATAGCCTTTAACGACAGCTCCATAGATGAGAGTGTGTTCCAGAGGCTAATGGCAGACTCTACGGGGTCAATACATTCGGAGGTGGTTTTTGACTGGCCGGATATAAGCACACGGTTTAAGGATATGATTTACCATGCCGAGTGTCCGGTAAAAGAATCATACAATACGTGCTCGATGGCACTTTCAAAACTAGTAAGAGAAAACGGCCTTAAAGTGATACTAACCGGTGAGGGTTCAGATGAGCTGTTTGCAGGGTATGTGGGGTATCGGTTTGACGCACAGCGGGCAGCCGCTCCTGACAGCGGCTATGGCGATACAGAAAAAATGCTTGAGGACGAACAGAGGGAGATACTCTGGGGCGACAGAGATTTCTTCTATGAAAAGAATCACTACTCATTCAGAGAAACAAAACTTGCCCTGTACTCTGAAGCTCTGCGTGAGGGATTTGACGGCTTTGATTGCGTCTGTGACAGCCTTGTGGATAAGTCAAAGCTCATAAACAGACATGTTGTGCACAAACGCTCCTATCTGGATTTTAAACTACGGTTGTCTGACCATCTGGTTGGGGACCACGGCGACCGCATGGCTTATGCAAACTCGGTAGAGGCACGCTATCCGTTTTTGGATGTAAACCTTATGGATTTTGCTAAGACTGTGCCTCCTGATTTAAAGCTGCGCGGGTTTACCGAAAAGTATATAGTTAAGAAAGTTTCCGAAAAATACCTTCCCGAAAGAATCATAAATCGTGAGAAATTTGGTTTTGTAGCCCCGGGAAGTCCTTTTCTGTTAAAACAGGATATTGAATGGTTAAGCGATACGCTCTCTTATTCAGAAATTAAAAAACAAGGGTATTTTGATCCCAACACAGTGGAAAGATTAAAGAAGATTTACAAAACAGATGGCTTTACGCTAAATCTGCCCTTTGACAGTGATCTTCTTATGACAGTAATCAGTTTTGGCGTTTTCATGGACGTCTTTGATATGCCGCACTTAGGATGAAAAAGAAAATTCTCGGAATATTAGGCGGAATGGGGCCTCTAGCGTCGGCAGAGTTTCTTCTGTCAATTTATGAAAACCACGGCTCTCTAACTGTGGAACAGGAAAATCCCGACGTCGTATTATACTCCTTAGCCTCTACAGCAGACAGAACGGCTGCGATACTGGGTAATAACGACGACAATCTCTATAGCATACTGAAAGACAATCTGATAAGATTAAAGAGGCAGGGGGTGCACAGGATTATTATATGCTGCTTTACGTCCCATCACTTTTTACCCCGCCTCCCAGTGGAATTGACACAGAGTATCGTTTCCATAGTTGATGTGGCACTTAAGGAGATAAAAAAACTAAAGCGTCCTGTACTTTTGCTTGCTTCACGCGGGTGTTATGAAAAACAGGTGTTTCAGGCATCAAAACTCTTTAGCGATGTCTCAGAGTATATTATAATTCCTGATGAGCATGACAGAGCAATTGTGCATGATATTATTTATACCAACCTAAAGGTAAATCCCAATAAGAGCCTGGCTTATGAAAAGGTCAGAGCGCTTTTGGTAAAATACAACACTGACACTTTTATAGCAGGTTGCACGGAGTTTCATATGCTAGTCAGATACATGCTGTCAAACCGTATGAACGGTGTGGTTTCTTTTGTAGATCCGCTCCATATAATAGCAGAGAACCTGGAGGCTTTTTTAGATGAAAGTTGTTGACAAAAAAATACTGCACAGGGTTTTAGAGCAGACCGCCGCACTATATCCCGAAAAAACCGCCATAGAGGACGAAAGTGTATCCGTTTCGTATAAAACATTAAACGAAAGGGCAGATGAGGCGGCAGATGTATTGCTTAACGCAGGACTTGCTAAAGAAGGCATTGTTGCAACCTTTATTGAAAGCAGTGCCGCGTATGTAACCTCTATAATTGCAGTTATGAAAGCTGGCGGAGTATTTATGCCAATAGGGCTTGATACTCCATTAAACCGTATAAATTATATGCTTAATAAAACAGCTCCATCCATTGTCGTAACCACCTCTGCAGAGCTGGAAAGAGTCAGAGCCATAGTTAGCGGTAAAAACGGTAGCAGTGAACCCGCCATACTTGTAATAGATGAAAACCTGAAACTTCAGACTGAAAACGGCGCTCCGGGGCAACGGCAGGCAGGCATAGAACATAACCCTGACGACGGCCTCTATATAATGTTTACCTCTGGCTCAACCGGAGAGCCAAAAGCAATTCTTGGCTGCAAAAAAAGCCTGAGCCACTTCATACACTGGGAGGCGGGGGAGTTTGCCCTTGATTCATCGGTCAGGGTAAGCCAGATGGCTCCGGTTACTTTTGATGCAAGCCTGAGAGACATATTTGTGCCTCTTTTAACCGGAGGAACTCTTTGTATTCCACAGATTGAGACAAAAACAGATATGCGCAAACTTCTCTTGTGGCTGAAAAATAGTGCCATAACCGTGCTCCACTGCGTGCCGTCTCTTTTCAGGGCTATTACAAAGGAGCTGCAATATAATGATAACGGCTCAACACCGCTTCCCTCCCTGCGATACATTCTTATGGCAGGTGAGCCGCTTTATGAAAGAGATGTAAAAAGATGGATAGACGTTGCTGGACTAAGTACACAGCTTGTAAATCTTTACGGAGCAAGTGAGACCACTCTGATTAAAACATTTCACAGAATAACTGAGAAACCTCAGGGCAGCAACGCTATTATTCCGGTAGGAAAGCCAATTTCAAACACGGCAGTATTGATTATCAAAGGAAACCGCCTTTGTAATATCGGGGAAATTGGAGATATTTACATTAAAACCCCGTTTGCTACAAAAGGCTACTATGAGGAGCCGGAACTAACGGCAAAGAGTTTTGTGCTAAACCCATTAACAGGCCAAAGCGGTGATATTGTATATAAAACCGGAGATCTTGGCAGATACCTGCCCGATATGGCAGTAGAATTCATTGGCCGCATGGACACGCAGGTAAAGGTAAACGGTATCCGAATAGAGCTGGCTGAAATTGAAAAGGCATTGCTTGGGTTTAGTGCAATAGATGAGACTGTTGTTATTGCTATTAAAGACAATGAAAACGAAAATACATTGGTCTGTTACTATACTGAAAAAACCGCCGCTACAACCGGTGAGATTGTGAGCTTCCTTGAGTTGACCATTCCACATTACATGATACCGGCGTTTTATGTTAGACTTGACACATTTCCGCTAAATATAAACGGTAAAATAGACAAAAAATCTTTGCCAAAACCCGATGAACTCCTTTATGAAAAGACTGAATGTACGCCACCTGCCACCGAACTTGAAACCTCAATTGAAAGAATATGGGCGGAGGTACTTCAGTTAAAAAGGGTAAGCGTTACAGCTCCTTTTTTTGAGACAGGAGGGCAATCGATTAAGGCAACACGAATTGTTTCACGGCTCTACAGAGACCTCAGTGTGGAGGTTAGCCTTAAAGATTTCTTTGAAAATGACACGATAAGGAAACTGGCTGCTTTCATTTGCACTGCAAAAAAGGTGCAAATGGCAGATATTGAACCGGTTGCCGAAAGTGAGCTTTATGAGGTGTCAAACGCTCAGCGCCGCCTCTGGATACTTAATAAACTTAAGCCCGAAACAGCAGCCTACAATATGCCCGGAGCTTACCTGTTAAGAGGAAAGCTTAATATCGATGCTCTTAAAAGCGCATTTTATACCCTCATTGAAAGACACGAGTCTTTAAGAACCACGTTTGTTGAAATAGACTCGGTTCCGATGCAAAAGATTAATACCGATGTGCATCAGGTGATTGAGGAAATTGACTTAACTGATAAAATTGACAACGAAGCCATTGCAAGAGAAGTAGCAAGACAAGAGGCAGAGACTCCTTTTAGTCTGTCTGAGGGGCCGCTTATAAGAGCTAAGCTCATAAAGCTTGCAGATGAAACTTACGTGTTTATAATAAACATGCACCATATAATAAGCGATGCTCTCTCTATGCAGGTGCTTACAAAGGAGACAGGAGCACTTTATAACGCCTGTCTGAAGGGTGAGAAAAACCCGCTTGCGCCTTTAAGAATTCAGTACAAAGACTATACTGCATGGCAAAACGCCCGGCAACGCAGTGCGGCAATGGAACAAAGTAAACTCTACTGGCATAAACAACTTGGCGGTGAGATTACTCCCCTGACACTCCCTGCCGACAATCCACGCCCGCCGGTTAAAACCTTTAACGGCGATACAGTTGCCATTGTTTTTGATAAGGAATTAGTGTTAAAGCTAACAGCTTTTACAAAGGACGCAGGAGCTTCACTTTTTATGTTGCTTCTTTCCATACTTAAAATTATGTTTTTCCGCTATACCACTCAAAACGATATAATTGTCGGCACAGCGGTAGCAAACAGAAACCTTGAAGAGCTGGAACATCAGATTGGTTTCTTTATTAACACACTGGCTCTCAGAGACAACATATATGCTTATGACACGTTTTCCTCAGTGCTTGCCAAAGTTAAGCGGACAAACGAGGAGGCGTTAGAGCACCAGTCATACCCGTTTGACACACTTGTTGATGAGCTGTCTTTAAACCGCGACGTAAGCCGCCTGCCCATATTTGATGCGGCTATCAGCCTTAACGATGAGTCCGCTACAGATGATAAGCCAATCCGTGGAATTGAAATCACCGTGTTTTTCAATGACTGGAAAACAAGCAAGGTGGATGTTCTTTTTTCTTTTACAAAGTCACAGGAGACACTATCTCTTGAGATAAATTACAACACAGACCTTTTTAACAAAAATACTATAGTGGCAATGGTGTCACACTTTCAAGTGCTTGCAAAGGAGGCTATCCAAAAGCCTCATGTTAAAATCAGCTCACTTGAGATTATGGCGGAAAAGGAAAAACACGCCGTGGTGTTTAAATTTAATGACAATGCCGCCGATTTTCCGTCTGAGACGGCAATCCCTGAACTTTTTAGAACTGTGGCTATGAAAACTCCACGTAACATTGCGGTGTCTTGTGAGGGCAGGCACATCACGTATGAGGAGCTTAACTCACTTGCCGGCAGTCTGAGTGCTTATCTTGTAAACTCATGCGGCGTGCAGCCATCCGATGTGGTTGGGGTTATGATGAAACGCTCAGACAAAGCGATTGCTACCCTCATTGGAATTATGCGCTCCGGTGCCGTTTATATGCCGATAGACACAGAGCTTCCCGATGAAAGAGCCGGTTTTATGCTTAAAAACAGCTCCTGCCGCATTGTGATAGCCGATTCCGGTATAGCATCAAAAGCAGGTATTCACCCTGATATTACAGTAATACCGTTTGAAGCAATTCCTCTGAACAATACGGTTTCCTGTAACATTCCGGCAGATGCAGACTCTGTAGCCTATCTTCTTTACACCTCAGGTTCAACAGGAAAACCTAAAGGGGTCATGGTAAAACACCGTGGATTTATAAATATGGCACTTGATCAAATAAAAACATTTGCAATTAATGACACCGATAAGATGCTGCAGTTTGCCTCTCTTTCTTTTGACGCCTCACTGTATGAGACATTTCTTGCCCTATTTGCAGGTGCCTCAGTTGTAATTGCTAGTAAGGAGACCATAGCCGATACCAAAAGTTTTATAGATTTCATAGAGACAGAGGCGGTTACAGTGGTAACTCTACCTCCGGTGTATCTGAGCACGCTTAACAAACACCCGCTGCCCTCAGTGCGGACAATTATAACGGCAGGAGAACCGGCAGTCGTTAAGGAAGCGCTCTTTTACGCTCAAACTAAAAAATATATAAACGCATACGGCCCCACTGAGGCATCAGTCTGTATTGCTTGCCATGTTGTTGACCCGCACAGGGAATACAGTGGCACTATCCCTATTGGGAAACCACTTTCAAACCTCTCAGTCTTTGTGCTTGATGAGTCACTAAATCCTGTACCAATTGGAATAAAGGGGCAGATATGTGTAAGCGGAGTGGGGCTGGCATCCGGGTATATAAATGAACCTGAAATGACCTCTGCCGCCTTTGTTCCGCATTTAATTGATACTAAGCAGCGACTTTATTTAACCGGAGACATGGGAAAATGGCTCCCTGACGGAAGCCTTGAGTTTTACGGCAGGAAGGACAGCCAATTAAAGATACGAGGGTTTAGAATAGAGCCCGGCGAGGTGGAACATGTACTTAAAGAAGTACCAAATATAGAGAAAGTTTATGTTACTGCCATAAGTTATGACGGTAAGCCAAAGGAGCTTGCAGCATATTTTACAACCGTTTCAAACACATCTGCGGTTGACACTTATCAACTGAGGACAGCAATAGCTGCTAAACTTCCGGCATATATGATACCAGCACACTTTATACACATAGAGGCCTTTACTCTTAATGTGAGCGGAAAAATTGACCAAAGCGCTCTGCCTATGCCTGATGAGGCATATCTGCATGACGGTAAAGCTGAGGATAAAACAAAACCCTCTGACCACATACAGCTTCTGCTTATGGAGGCTTTCACTTCTATACTTGGTAAAAAACACATCGGCATACATGATAATTTCTTTGCAGTTGGTGGTGATTCAATAAAAGCCATACAGTTAGCGTCAAAACTTGCCACAGATGGCCTTAGTATCGGGATAAGCCATATTTATCAGCACCCCACAGTTTTCCAATTGGCACCCTTTGCGGGAAAAAAGAGTTTTAGCATAAAACATGAAGAGCTTACAGGCGCTGTTGTTCCGCTTACGCCTGTTCAATCGTGGTTTTTTGAAAAACACCCTAACACAGCTCATCACTTTAATCAGTCTGTTATGCTCAGATGCGCAGAGCGGTTGGATAGCAGCATCATGCAGAGGGTTCTTACTGAAATAATAGAGCATCACGATACACTTAGAATGAGCTTTAACCGGTCAAACGGCAAAGTGGTTCAGCAATATGAAAAGGCGATTGAGTTTCCCTTTTTGGAGGTAAATGATTTCAGAGGAATTGCGGGAGCAATGTCAGAGGTCAGTGCTCATGCAGGAGAGCTTAGTGCTGGTTTTTCACTTGAAAACGCTCCTCTTGTTATAGCAGCCATCTACAAACTTGATGAATGTGATATGCTGTTTATAACAGCTCATCACCTTGTGGTGGATATGGTTTCGTGGCGCATTCTTTTAGAAGACATTTCTGAGGCTTACGGAGAGGCGATAAAGGGAGGAGTTTTTAAATTTCCTCAAAAGACAGATTCGTTTAAAACGTGGGCAGACTACCTTGTTTCATACGCAGAAAGTACCGAACTTCTTAATGAAATACCGTACTGGAGTAGTTTAGATGATACTGGTTTGTGTGAGCTTCCGGTGGATTTCAAAAACCGGGAAAACGGCACACTTTCAGATATTAAACGCACCGGTTTCTCCCTTAATGAAGCCTATACCGATTTGCTGTTAACCCAGGCAGGGGCCGCATATAACACGGATGTCCCCGATTTGCTCCTTACAGCCCTTTTAAGAGCGCTTAAACTATGGTGCGGCATAGAACTTGCTGCTATTGACATGGAGTGGCACGGCAGAGGGTGGATTACTGAGGAGATTGATGTATCCCGTACAGTGGGGTGGTTTACCGCTTTGTACCCTGTAATTGTTACCCTTCCTCAGACGGATAATTTAGGAGCACAGGTTAAGCATGTGAAAGAGGCGCTCCGCAAAACTCCACAGAAGGGCATGGGATATGGTATTGTTAAATACATGATGCCGCAGGATTTGAAAAAACCGGTGACATTTAACTTAAAACCGAGAAAGATTTGTTTTAATTACCTGGGGCAATTTGAGGAACAATCCTCCAACAGTCTGTTTAGAGTGGAAAGCGGCTTTAAGGCAACCGATGTAAGCGCTGATACCGTGTGTCTATACAATATGGATGTTAACTCTTACATTTCAGATGGAAAGCTTGATGTGGCAATCTCAATGGACGGCAGCCGTTTTAAACACGAAACGGTTGAGTATGTGAAAGAGTGTTATGAGAAATCCCTGAAAGAGCTAATTGACCACTGTGCAGGTGTAAAGGCGTCAGAGCTTACACCAGATGACATAGACTATGACGGACTTAGCATAGAGGATCTGGACAGGGTATTGGATAACCTTTAGGAGTTATGAGGATGCAGCAAGATAAAATATCTGGTATAAAGTATCTACTGACTGTGGGAGAACTATCAAATTTTACCGGAGACAGTGAAGATGCGGTAAAAGCCTTTTTTCAGCCACAGGAGCTCATAGAGCGCGGAGGCAGAAAGAGCGGTATTGTTCCGGCTGCCGTTAAGCGCTACTTAAGCCAAAGAGGCGTGGATTACTCTTTCAAAGTGGTGTCTCACATAAATCTGCGAGGCGGCATTGGTAAAACAACTGCCACTGTGACTTGTGCAACACGGGCTCTGCAGTACGGTTTTAAGGTATGTATAGTTGATCTTGACCCTCAGGGGTCGTCCTCGCTGCTATTTGAGAAAATCCCAAACGATGGGGAACCTATTTTTTATGATATATGGAAAAACCCTGATAAAATGGTTAAACATGCAATTAAAGATATAGAGGGCACTTTTTCAATAATTCCGTCCTCATTGGAAAACGCTCTGCTGGACTTGAGTCTGTCTAACCCCGCAGCACAGAAAAACGCCGTCAAAGACGTATGCAAACAGTTGCGTCTGGACGGGTATGACCTTATTTTGATTGACTCACCGCCTTCTTTGGGTGTAGCAGTTATCTCTGCCATCTGTGCCTCAGATATCGTTGTGATTCCAATGTGCGAGGATGTTTTTTCACTTAAGGGGCTTGAGCTAACTCTCAATGAGATAAAGTCCATATGCAGCACTTTTAATCTCACAAGCCCTCAAATAAGAATTCTCTATTCAAAATACGACAGAAGAGTAAAAATCACTATGGATGTTTTCAATTATCTGTCAGAACGCTATAACAAAGAATTAATTACGGTGCCGATAAGGACAAGCACCGATTTTATAAAAGCACTGTCAAAGAGGGAAACCGTCTTTGCAGGGTTTAAAACCAGCACAGCAAGGGAGGACTATGACCAATATGTCAGGCAGTTGCTTGGTATAAAAATTCAGTCTAAAAACATGGAGAGTGGGAGATGACCGAAAAAGAAGAGGAACAATCCCCAAAGGAACAAATCAGGGTGTCAAGGGCAAGGAAAAGACATTATCAATCATCAATGGAGGAAATCACAATGCCAGAAGTAACAATGGAAAATGAAGCAGTTGTCAACGAAAACATTACCCCTAAGAGCGAGGATGCCTGTCCTACACTGATGCAGGCAAAAAAAATTGTAAGAGATCATTCAATATTTTCAGCCGTACCTTCTCTGGTGCCGATTCCGCTGCTTGATTCCGCAGCGGCTATGGTAGTACAGTTGCGGATGTTGAAAAAACTGGGCGATTTATACGGAGTAGCGTTTTCTAAACAAAAGGTAAAGACAATAATTGCCTCACTCGTTGGCGGAATTGGCACAGGGGCAGCAGCAGGGTCTCTGGTAAAGACGGTGCCGGTTGTGGGAATGGCGGTAGGAGTTATCTCGATGGCTGTATCATTTGGGGCAATAACCTATGCAATAGGCATAGTATTTGTTAACCACTTTGAGACAGGCGGCACATTTTTGGACTTTGACCTTGAGAAGGGGAAAGAGGCAGTTAAAAGCAGTCTTAGCAGCTAAATATCTTTTGTACTTGTACACTGAAAGAGAGGAGTTGTGATGCAAACAACAGAAAAGCTGTTTTATAAAGAACCCTTCATGCGGGAATTTAAGGCAACAGTCGTTGATGTGTCAAAAAATATGCTCGTATTGGACAAAACTCTGTTTTTCCCGCAGGGAGGGTATCAGGAATACGACAACGGAGTACTGGCAAAAGGAGACGCTCTTGCCAGAGTGACCACTGTTTCTGACGAAAACGGAGTGGTGTATCATCAGGTTGACTCACCGGAGCTTTTCGCTGTTGGCGATGAGGTTGAAGGCCGGATAGATTGGGACAGAAGGTGGTATCTGTCAACACTGCACTCCGCTCAGCACGTTATCTCACGAATAGTGTTTAACCTGTATAAAGTATATACCACGCGATCTGACTTTAGCGTTAATGGCGGGATGGTGTCATTTTCAGTGAATTTCAGCAACGACTGGTTAGAGCCTGTTGAGGGAGAGCTTATGAAGATAGCTGAAAAAGCGCTCCCTGTGGAAAGACTCTTTGATGGCGCTAATATCAGCATAAAAATAGCAGATATTGACACAAGCCCTTGCGGAGGTACTCACGTTACCACTACAGCCGACCTCGGCAGCCTCTATCTGCTTGGTACCGATAAGGGTAAGCTTCTCTTTGACGGCGGAGGCCCGGGAACAAAAAGATTAAAAAAGTATGGCAGAGAGCACTTTAGAGTCAGGAAAATGTATAACTTCCCGGATGATGTCCTTAAAACCGTAGAGGATAATATTAATACTCTTAACGAAATGGATACAGCACTTGAAAAGTATAAGAGAGAAGCATTTGCCAACGCATTAAAGGATGAAACGCTGGTAAGGCAAGTCAAAGGTATAAAGGTATCTGTCATCAAAAACAACGAGCTGGATACAAAAATCTTCAAAAAACTGATAAAAATGAAAGATACCGTTTACACCTCAGACCTCTACCTTATATCAATAGACAAGAAGGTCATAGCGTATGCCGCAACTGATGCTGTCAGTGCAATAGACGTCTGTGCCGGGCTTATAAATGAATCTCTTGGCGTCACAGGCGGTGGCAACAGAAAGAAGGTAGATATGATTCTGGAAAGAGGAAATTTTCAGGCAATTGTTGACGGAGTTATATCCAAAATAGAGGGAAGTGTTTGAAAAAAATTCAAAAAAGAATCCTGACCGATGACAAAGTCAGAGTTGACCACGTAAATTACATACATGTGTATATCACAAAACACTGTAACCTTCAGTGTCCACACTGTTTTACAAACTCCTCGCCAGCGGAGAATTTTACAATGCCGCTGGATTTTTGGCTGGATGTTTTTAGGCAGATGAGCGATCTTGAGGTTAAAACCGTCCACATAGAGGGGGGAGAGCCGATTCTTTATCCTGGAATTGAAAAACTGGTTAGCTATATAGCCGGTTCAAGGATAAAGGAGCTTCTTATCGTATCAAACGGCATTGCGGCTACAAAAGAGAAGTTGAAAGAACTAAAACAGGCAGGGCTTAAAAAAATCGCCATATCTTTAGATTCAATAGAAGAGAGTGTTCATAACGAACTCCGGGCGCCGTCTTTTAAATACGCTATGCGTGCGATTGAGGATGCCATAAGCCTTGGTTTTTTCACGAGGGTAAGCTCAGTCATAACGAAAAAAAACATAGGGTTAATTGGTAAATTCCTGGACTACCTGACTGATGTTGGCGTAAGCACGGTGAACCTTGACTGGTTTAATGGGGCAGGGCGAGGGGTTAACCTTAAGGGTGAATATGAGGTAACGTACAAAGACATTGATCTTTTGCCTCCTTTTGAAGCGGCCATTGAGAGTTTTATGAGAGACAGGAGCCGCTCAGGCACTACCATCAGTGTTGACCTTCCGCAGTGGTATGAAAAGCGTGGGACTTTTTTGGTTACCGACCCGGTTCGCACTCATCACCTCAGTTGTGACGGGATTGTAAAACAGCTCTCTGTAGATGAAAAGGGGAGGGTGCTGCCGTGTTTTATATTTTCCGGAGGCCCTGAGGCTCTGGGCAGTCTTACCGAGACCTCACTTGAGGGTATCATCTATGGCAGGAAAGAGCACCTTCCCATACGCTGCCCTATTGGAGTCAGCAAGCATATATTTTATCAGAGTACAAAAGACCTGTGAACAAACTCTATTTGGACATAATAGATACCTGCGAAAAAAGCCCCCACTCCGGCCGCGTAGAGTACAAAGCCCTAAGAACGGTATCATCTATCCTGTTCAATGATTATGCCATTCAACTTGTACTGATTAATCATCTTCTGCCGGAGCTTTTGCAAAAAACACTTGATGAGGATATTGACTCTGATTTCAACTCAAGAGTAATCATCATTCCTCCATCTGAGAGTACTCTTAATGAAGATAACGCATTTTCTCATCTGATTCAAAAATACGTGGAATCAGGTTTTTGTGCCATAGGCATTCACTACTGTTATACAGAGAAAAACTCTGTGCTAACAAAGACATTTGGAACCTTTTATAATGATGAGATACACAGGTTCAAAGACCCTGTGTTTAAGCTTGAACTTGGATTTGCCTCGCTGCTGTCAAAGGAGCGTTACGCTGAGCTGAATAAGTTCCGGCTTGATTATGATGAGCTGACGCTATCCGTATCGCCTAAGTACAAAAAACACGTTGAACCTCTGGTAACAGTTATGGACTTTCCCGTAGTCACAGTAAATGCTTATGGTGAGGGATATGCTTTTTCATTTGGATTTCATTCGTTTGAAGAGCCGGTAATTGTTGAACTATTCACATCCATCCTGCTCTATATTACCAAACAGCACAATGTCACAAGGATGAACACGTAAGCCAATGAAGCAGCAATTACAACAGAAGTTTGACATACGAAAGCTAATAGGCGAGGGGCTTTACAGCAAAGTTTATGAGGCAGCGGAGCTTGACGGAGGCAAACCGTGTGCACTTAAGATTTTCCTTAACGACAAAGCTTTTGTGCAAAATGAGGAGAGTGAGCTTAGATTTTTAAGAGAAATTGATGTAATGAAAGACGTGTCAAACGACTACACTGTAGGCATTTTAGATGACGGCGCCGATACATCACTGTGGTACTCAATGGAGCTTATGGAGGGCTCGATTCGCGATCTGCTGATTACAGATGCTTTGGACAGGGATATTGCCAAATATGCCGTATCCGTGCAGTGCCTTATTTGTGTTGAGTTAATCCACAAGAAAGACATCATACACAGGGATATTAAGCCTGAAAATTTTCTCTTTAAATATGACAGAGAAAGTGGATTGCCCTACATTTATGTATCCGACTTTGGCCACTGCAGGCCGGTCTCGGCGCAATCCACCCTGACTCGTACCGGTATCGGCTCGGAACTCTACGCCTCGCCGGAGTCCATGTACCATGCACGGAATGTAACCGTGCGGTCAGACATTTATTCTTTGGCTAAGGTGATATATGAGATATTTACCGGCATTCCGCACGGTGCGTCGTTTGATGGCGGATTTGACAAAAAATATCCAAACTGGCTCTTTCCCCTGTGCGCTGAGGCATCCAACAGTAACCCAACACTAAGACACGAAAGTGTCTTTGATTTTGCCCTTGATTTTATTTTTTATCTGTTCAACTATATCAGAAACCAACGGGATATTCAAAAAATCATTGATGTTGCTTTACGGGTAACCGGTAATATGTCTCTTACAGACATTTTAGGAGCAAACACTGAAAATGAGCTTAATCTTGTTGACATTCTTGTCACATGTGCTTTTCCATTTATAAAAGACGAAGGGCTTCTTAAGATATACTCAGGCCATATCAGCAGAATATTTCTAAAGATAGACGAAACAACAAAAAAAAGATTTCTTAAGATTTATGCGCAGTCTATAGTAAACGGCAACTTCAGGCATGTGGAAATTGACAGAGAGATTTTTGTCAAAAAAAGCAGAAGGCTTAAAAGTTTTGCCTTTAATGCTTTGGAGAAATTCCTGTTTTTGTAATACGTTGTGTGTCTAAATGAGGAAAGTGCTATAATTAATAGTGAAAACGGCGGGCGGATTAAACATATAACAATAAAGAGTCTGAGGTTGGAGGTAATTGTAGATGTTGGAATTTGATCACATAACATTTGATTCTCAGATTATGTGCGGCAGAGCATGTATAAGGGGAATGAGAATACCCGTTTCAGTCATAGTGGGGCAGATTGCCCACGGCGCTTCGACAGATGAGGTGTTGTCTGACTATCCTGACCTTGAACCGGAGGATATCCGCCAAGCTCTTGAATATGCTGCATGGCTTACACAAGAAAAAGTATATACCGTTTAATGCGATTTCTGGCAGACATGGGTGTCTCATGGAGGGTTGTGCAATGGCTCAAACAGGAGGGTCATGATGCGATACACCTTAGAGACGAGGGACTCCAGCAATTACCAAACGGGAAAATATTTGAAAAGGCTTATTCTGAAAATCGGGTAGTGCTGATTTTGATTTAGATTTTGGCGAGATAATAGCTCTTTCCGCCGGTAATCTTGTAAGTGTAATTATTTTCAGGCTCTATAACACAAGGTCATCTAATGTAATAAAACGTCTGGATAAAGTTTTAAAAGATTCCATGGAAGCCATTGAGAAAGGAGCAATAGTTGTTGTGGATGAGGCAAGACATCGTTTCAGATGCCTGCCTTTTAAAAAATATTAGTAACTAAGAGATGGACAGTTTTGCCAAAAAAAGCAAAACGCATAAAAGTTTTGCTTTTAATGCTTCGGAAAAATTCCTGTTTTTGTGATATGTGCAGAAATAAGTGGGAACGGTCGTTTTTTAAGCGCTCTCTGTAAGGAACGTCTCTGTAATAGGTAGGATAAATGGTAAACTTAAGATTATAAAATGCAGATTATCATATAATAATGTAAATAGAGAGGTATATGAATGTTATTATCCGGCTATGTAAAGGACATATCCCTTCCGTTGTGCAATTCGAATTTTCAATCCGTGCACTGCATTGCTCATCTGAGTGAAGATATTTCCGAAGCAATTCCATATCTTAATGCCGAGCTTGGCGGTTATCAATATACTAAAGAGCCCCCTTCAGTGACATTCAGGATTAACGGCAGGTTAATAACACTGCATTCCAAAAAAATTGCAATCAATGCTTTGGAGAGCGCCGGGCAGGCCGACAAAATTTTAGAATGGCTTAGGGAGCTGATTAACGATGTCTGGGAAAGACGCAATGAAATTGAACCATCATATAAACGTGTGGCCTCTCCAACACTTCTTGATATTTTGAAACTCCTTCCAAAAACAAATTGCAAAAAATGCGGCCAGCCCACGTGCTTAGTGTTTGCTACGCAAATTATGGAAGGCGGCAAAGGGCCTGAACATTGTCCATCTCTTAACGAGACGGAAGATCGAAAAATGAAAGACTATCTTAAGCAATTTAGCTTCTGAATTAAGGAGGTTAACATATGAGTAAATATAAGTTTTCAGTAATAGTTGAAAAAGACAAAGATGGCTATTTTGCTTTTTGTCCTGAACTTCAAGGTTGTTATACGCAAGGTGATAACTACGAGGAAATAAAGGACAATATCAGGGATGCTATTGTCCTTCATATAGAAGACAGAACAGAAAACGATGAAGAAATCCAACAATCAGAATTGATAAGTCTTACCACACTGTTTTAATTAAATTTGACATAGTTATCATCTTATCCTTTGTAATTACTGCAACATCATGTTCCATAACATCTCTAAAGACAAGTCCCGTAGCTACAATAATCGCATCATGTATATCAATGTTTACAGGTATTTTCAATACAACCTCATCATCAAGAGGATAAACAGTACAGTTAGAGTAACTTACGACTTCATTGAGAACCTTGAAGAGATTTATAACTGTCTTATTTTTTGCATACAATAAAATTATTTCATTTAAAACAATAGTTGGTATAATAATTTTGGCATTATCATCCATTAGGGCATTTTTAGCATTTTCAGAAAGTCGAGTATTTTTCTCTAAAAACCATACAGTGCATGAGTATCAACTATGTATGTCATTATAAAACTCGTCTTTAAGTTTAAACTCTACAGCCTTAACATCCTCTTCTGTGGTTTGTACCATGCTTGAAAAAAGTCCATAAGCATCAGCAAATGTTCCCTTTGTTGTAATCGGATGTGAGTGTTTTAGCCTTGCCTCTAAAACACTTATCTGAGCCCTAAGGCTATTTATAAAGATTCGTATCTCAGTGTCTGTATTTGTATTTTCCATAACTTTAACCATTTTTTATCTAATATACCATAAATGTACATTATAGGTCATTTCACATAAGATTTTCAGAAAGAAGTAACACTCACCATATTTTTATGGGCACACTTTTCATGGTAGGCTGTTCTTGCGTTTTGACAATTAAATCAATAAATAAATCTGCTTTTATATTTCTTTTAATAAAACAATCAGTTATAATAGAACAATGCCTAACCGTATTTTAACGCTCAAAATTCTAAGATATTCATAACAACTTTTGGCTCCTCAACTTTTTGAGAAGCAAAAATTTTTTAATTTATAACATATATATGACAAAAAAAGAAAACGTTAAAAATATCTATTCCCTGAGTCCCTTAGCCTCAGGGATGCTGTATCATTACCTGAGTGATACTACCTCCTCTGCGTATTTTCAACAGATGTGTTTTACGATAACGGGTCAGCTCAATTTAAAGGTTTTTGAGGATTCGTGGAATGAACTCCTAAAGCGTCATGATGTTTTAAGAACAATCTTTGTTTATAAAGGCGTGCCTGAACCTCTTCAGATTGTACTTAAAGAGCGTAGGATGGATTTCAAATATGTTGATTTACGTGCGCTTACTCCTGATGAGTCCAACCCTGAGATTTGGCTGGAAAAGGACAGAAACTCTCCGTTTAATATTACCAAAGACACTCCTATGCGAATAACTGTGCTCCACACACAAGATAACCACTATGAGGTGATATGGAGCTTTCACCATATTTTGATGGATGGCTGGTGCACAGGAATAATTCAGGAGGAGTTTCTTACTATCTATAACGCTATGATTTCAAAAACCTCAGTTACACTTCCTCCGGTAACTCAATACAGTGTTTATATAAAATGGCTGAAACAGCGCAACTATAATGCATCGGCGCAATACTGGAATGAGCGTTTAAATGGGTTTTTACAAAGCACCCCTCTGCCATTTAAAGGAACTGATTATCAGCAAAAACCATATCTTCTGAAAACGGTAACAATTGAAGCAGATAACCAAATTTCGTCATCTTTAAATAAACTGGCCTCCGACTCAGGTGTTACAGTTGTGTCGGTAATTAAGGCACTCTGGGCAGTGCTGCTTGGTAAATACAACAGTGTTACCGATGTTGTGTTTGGTCTTGTTGTCTCCGGCAGACCGCCTGAAATTCCTTTAGTGGAACGCATGATTGGTTTATTTATCAATACAATTCCCGTAAGAGTAACATTTAGCAGCAAAGAGAGTTTTACAGAGCTTGCCTGCCGTATTTATGCTGAATCAATAGAGACACAAAGTCACGAACACCACAGCCTTGCTGATATTGCAGCCTCACATCTTCTTAAAACTGCCCTCTTTGACCATATACTCGTGTTTGAAAATTATCCGGAGGGGTCAGCGACCCCAGGCGTTAGCATAAAGGAAAATCTCAATATACAATGGAAAGGTTTTTTCGAACAAACAAACTATCCTCTTGAGATAAGCATATTAACAGGTAAAGCAATAAGATTCAGATTTTCCTTTGACGCTAACGTGTATGACGAAAATGACATCCATAGAGCTATAAACCATCTGCTCCAACTTGCGGCCTCTGCCTGCCAAAACCCATATGTAAGCATTTCCAAAATGGATATGTTAACGCAAGTAGAAAGAAATAAGATTATTTATACATTTAATGACACAACTGCCGCATTTGAAAAAGATTCCACAGTTACGGATATTTTTGAGCGGCAGGTGCTGTTAAACCCTGACAAAACAGCGGTTATCTCCGATGATAAACCGGTTTCATTTTCCCAGCTAAACGTAATGTCAAATCGCATTGCTCATCACCTTAAAAACGTGCTAAGCGTCAGAGCGGGCGACCTTGTTGGTATTATGACGGAGCGTACTGAGTTGCTGGTTGGCGGGATTTTAGGAATTTTGAAATCATCGGCAGCCTATGTGCCCATTGATCCTGTGTTGCCGTTAAAAAGAATTCTCTACATAGTTGAAAAAAGCGGCTGTAAAGTGCTGCTTACCTCAGATAAATATGTAAAAGAGTTCTCTGATATTTTCCCAAGCGCAATATGTAACATTGGTTCAATTAAAGAGGGGGAAACCTCAAATCCTATAAAAGGGATAACACCTGACTCAGCTGCATATGTCACATACACCTCAGGCTCAACCGGTAATCCTAAAGGCGTTATGGTAACGCATTCAAATGTGGTCTCATTTTCAGCCAACATGACAGGCGTGTTTGGCCTTACACACACGGACAGCATTTATGCGCTTACTACAGTTATTTTTGATATCTCCGTGCTTGAGCTTATAGAGAGCCTCCTTATCGGCATGACTGTGGTGTTAAGCCGTGACTCTGAAATACTCAGCCCGCCTGAGATGCTGCGAAAGCTCAGGGAATCTGCTGTTACAGCCCTTCAGATTACGCCGTCAAGACTAAAACTTTTGCTTGACGACAGTGATGTTGACGCTCTTAGCGCTTTAAGAGTATTAATCATAGGCGGTGAGCCACTACCAATTGACTTATTTGACCGCCTGAAACCTCTTTTTAGCATTGTAATACCGAGTAGCAGTCAGAAGCATAACGAGGCGGCAAGGAGAAAGCGACGCAGGCGTACTTTTGAGTACGTTGAGGAGCTTTTGACGATGCCAACAAAGTTAGGCGATAGAATGCAACTTGGTATAAGTGTGTTTAATGTTTACGGGCCAACTGAGACCACCATATGGTCAACTGCTAAAAGGCTAAACGATGGAGTGCTTAACATTGGCCGCCCGTTATTAAATGAATCCGTCTATGTTTTATCCTCAGACGGGAGCCTTTTACCATGCAAAGCGGCTGGGGAGATTTGCATAGGAGGAGCTGGAGTATCAAAAGGCTACTACAAACAGGAGCAGCTTACGGTAGAGAAATTCATAGAAAATCCGCATGTGCCCGGAGAGCTGATTTATAGAACCGGTGATCTCGGACGATGGCTATCTAACGGTGAGCTTGAGTGTCTTGGCAGAACCGACGACCAGCTTAAAATTCGCGGCTACCGCGTAGAGCCAGGTGAGATAGAGTGCCGGATAAAAGAGCATCCCTTTGTTAAGGATGCCGCTGTGATTGCAACCGAAACGGATTCAACTGAAAAAGAACTCACCGCCTTTATAATCCTTAATAACAACGAATTTAATGAGTCTGAACTCAGAGATTATCTGTCTCAGACTCTGCCTGATTACATGATTCCTACAGGGTTTGAATTTATTGAAAAGTTTCCTTTTACGGCAAACGGTAAAATTGACAGAAAAACTCTTGCTTTATATAGGAAATCAAGCAAAACGATTACACAAGATAGTTTTATAGCGCCTCGAAACCATATTGAGACTGTTACTGCCTCAATATGGCAATCCCTCTTAGGACGTGAGAGAATTGGCATAAAGGACAATTTTTTTGCGCTAGGCGGCCACAGTCTCAAGGCAATGCTTATAATGTCAAAAATCCACAAAGAGCTTTCAATCGAGCTGACACTGCGCGAAATAATGGAAAATCCTACTGTTGAATCTCTTGCACAGGTTTTATCACGTAAGGCACATTCTGAGTTTGATGAAATCCGGCATGTGGAGCGCGTCGGAGCATATCCCCTTTCACACGCCCAGAGGCGCATGTGGGTGCTGGAGCAGATTGAGGGTGATGCAGTGGCCTATAATATGACAGCCGCATATCTCATTGAGGGAGAAATAGATATACCTATTTTATACAAATCATTTAAAACACTGGTTGACCGCCATGACCTGCTAAAAACCACACTTCTAACAACTAAAACCGGCCCCCCTATGCAAACAGTAAACGACTCTGACGGGTTTTCATTTGATTGCGTTGATATTTTAGACGCACCTGACGCACTCAAGAAGGCACGGCTGATGGCAGAGGAGGAATCGCTAAAACCAATGGATCTGTTTAAGGGACCGCTTTTTGCCGTAAAACTTCTTTTACTTTCCGAAAAAAAGCGCGTGCTAATTATAAAGGCGCATCACATTGTTTGTGACGGATGGTCTTTCAGGATAATCACATCTGAGCTAATGGCTATTTATGAAACGTTGCTTAAAGGCAACAAAAATCCGCTTGTTCCTCTTAAGATTAACTACAGAGACTTTGTTGCATGGCAGGGCTCTGCTGTCACAGTGGAAAAAACACAGAAAGATAAACAGTATTGGCTGGACAGGTTTTCTGTCTCTGAAATTGTGCCGCTAAGACTGCCCATTGATTTCCCGCGCCCACACAAGCAATCCTTCAGCGGCAAAACCGTAAACATACAAATCAATCCGTCTCTGTCTGAGAGGCTTTTGGATATAGGTAAAGCTCATGGAACAGGGGCTTTTTCAGTTTTTGTTACTATCTTAAAAGCGCTTCTTTATCGTTATACAGGTCAAAGTGACATTCTTCTTGGCACGCCTGTAACAGGGAGAGCTCACCCTGATTTGGAAAGCCAGGTGGGACTTTTTGTTAACACCGTGGTTATAAGAGATGAAATCTCAGGCAGTGACAACTTTATAACACTGTTAAAGAAAATAAAAACCACAGTTGCCGGGGCCTTTGACCACAAGAGGTATCCGTTTGATCTGCTTGTTGATGATCTTTCACTTGCAAGAGATATAAGCCGGCATCCGATTTTTGACATAATGGTTGTTTTTGATGAGATTGATGATGAGGCTGAAAAATCATCTGATGTATTTGGAGATGGGATTGTTATTTCAGAGCTTCCATTTAACTACAACGTGACAAAGTTTGATCTCACTTTCCATTTCACAAAAAAACAGGGTCAAATTACTCTAAATATAAACTATGCTGATGCACTGTTTATGGAAAGCACAATTTCCATTATGGCAGCAAATTTCGTGACCCTTGCAGAATCATTTTCAAAAGATCCACTCAGTCCATTAAAACACATCAAGGCAGTAAGCGATAAAGAAACGAAAACTTTACTTAACGACTTTGCTGGCTTTGATGCTCCTTTTGCCCATGCCAGGAGTATCGTGGATATGTTTATTGAAAAGGCGGCAGAATGTGCAGAGCTGCCTGCTATAATTACAAAAGACGGGGATATTATTTACACTGAGCTTAACCGGCTGACTGATTCTTTGGCCTTCACACTGACACAGCAATTTAATGTTAAATGCGGTGATATAGTGGCAGTAATTCTCCCTCGCGGACGCTCACTTATAACTGCGCTCCTTGGAGTGCTGAAAGCAGGCGCTGTTTATATGCCGCTTGATACCAATTTCCCTTATGAAAGACTTGACTATGTACTAAGAGACAGCGGATGTAAACTGATTCTTACAGAGAGCACTCTCCCGGTATATGAACACTTAAGGAAAACATACGAGTACATTAAGGTAGTTGACCTTTTAAATTTACCGGTTACTGAGACTTCAGATTACCAGAGTGTGGTCTCAGGAGGCGATCTGGCTTATGTGATATACACCTCAGGCTCAACAGGCAGACCAAAAGGGGTGATGGTTGAACATGGTGGATTTGTAAACATGTCCACAGAGCAGTTACGAATTTTTGCAGTAGAGCAGACTGACAGAGTGCTTCAGTTTGCCTCGCCGTCTTTTGATGCATCTATGTCGGAAATATTTATGGCGCTCTTTGCAGGGGCTGCATTGGTGCCGATAGATGAAATGAGTATTAAGGATCCATCAAAATTTACGGCTTTTATAAAAGACTATGGCGTAACTGTGGCTACAATTCCGCCTGTCTATCTGCAGACACTTGATACGGAGGCTCTAAGCACCATAAAAACTGTCATCACAGCCGGTGAGGCTGCAAATGTTGGTGCTTGTCTTAAAATTGCCCAACACAGCCGGTGTTTTAACGCCTACGGCCCTACTGAGACATCAGTCTGCGCAACAATTCATGAAATCAGCCCAAAGCGCAGCTATTTAAAATCTGTTCCCATAGGAAAACCCATAGCTAATGTTTACGTATATGTGCTTGATGACAATATGAACCTTCTACCTGTAGGCGTGACCGGAGAGATTTATATTTCCGGAGTGTGTCTTGCAAGAGGATATCTGAATAATGAATCTTTAACGTCTGAGGTGTTTACTGATAATCCATTTAAAACCGGTATGAGGCTTTATCACACGGGGGACATTGGCCGATGGCACCATGACGGCACATTAGAGTTTTTGGGACGTAAAGACGATCAGGTTAAAATAAGAGGATATCGGGTAGAGCCGCTTGAGGTGGAAAGAGTTTTATCGTCTTTTTCAAAGATAAAAAAAGCAACAGTTGTTGCGATAAAATCCTCTGATGGAATGGCACTTGCCGCCTATTATACATCGAATGAAACACTATCTGTGGCAGCAGTGAAAGAGCACATGCGAAAAACTCTGCCAGATTATATGATTCCCGCTCATTTTATTGAGCTTGATGCACTCCCAACAACAATCAGTGGCAAGGTGGATAAAAAAATGCTGCCTTCTGTTGGAACTGTTGTCTTACCAGCCGCCAAAGAACATCAAAAGCCGTGTACAGAGCTTGAAACTGAGATTGCCTCTCTTTGGGAGCTTGTACTTGGCAGAGGAAATGCAAGGATTTACGATAACTTTTTTGACATAGGAGGAAACAGCATAACCGCTATTAGTTTAGCTATAAAACTAAGGGAACGTTTTAACCATAAACTCCCTCTTACTATTGTATTTGAATATCAAACCATAAACTTACAAGCAATGGGGATAGAAAACGTAAAAAGTTTTAACGAAACTGTTAACGCAAATCCGCTTGTGGTGTTAAATAATGACGGTGAACTTAACGTGTTCTTTCTGCCTCCGCTTTCCGGTTACGCGTTCGTTTACAGAGATGTTGCAAAGAGGTTAAGAGGAGTTACCGTATATGGCCTTAACTATACAGCTTCTGACGATCTGCTCAGCCGCTATACAGCAGAGATACAAAAGGTACAAAACGGCAGTCCTTGTATTTTGGTAGGGCACTCAGTGGGCGGAAATCTTGCCTTTGAGTTATCACGGTCACTTGGCCGGACAATTGTTACCGATGTAATACTCATTGACTCATACAGAAGGGTAAAGAAATCAGGCTATAACAAAATGCAGACAGAGGAGAGCTTGCAGCAGCATTATGATAGTTTCCTTTCGCAGATAAGTTATAGTGCAGAGGCAGGGGAGCTTTTTTTAAAAGAAAACCTTGTGAGTAAAACAATTATCAGGCAGATGGAGCACTACGCCGGATTTATTGACAATATGTTAAATGTGGATGTTACCGATTCCAACCTGCATTTGATTTTAGCAGAAGATGAAATTACAGACGATGGACGCAATGGCTGCCATTATCTCAATCGTAACTGGGAAAACTCGACAAAAGGCATTTATTTAGTTTATAATGGATTTGGAAACCATGCTGACATGCTTTCCGGGCTAAATGCAGAAAAAAACATATCGTTAATTCAAGGTATTATTGACAGTTATAGCAAAGTTAGGCAGAGGCAAGTATAAAATAAATCACATGAAGGAGATCAGTCAATGAAAAGAATATCAGAGGGAAGAACACTCAGCAGCAGGATTTCAGAGGCATTAGCGTTATCTCTTGCTTTAGTTCTTATGTTGTCGCTTTTAAGCTGTGGTTCAGGTTCATCAGGCAATAATAGCAGCAGCAATACTACAACAACAGCCGGCAGCTCATTAACATCATCTCAGGCATCGCGGATACAAGCCATGGTAACTAACAGAACTAATAACCCAAATTATGAGAATGTGCCCGGCATGGTAATGGGAATCAAGAAGGACAATAACACTGCATGGTACGGGACAGCCGGTTATTCGGATAATTCAACTTTAACCCCTATAAGATACACAGATAAGTTCAGAATAGGCAGCATATCGAAAACATTCACCGCAACAGTGGTGCTCCAGTTAGCTCAGGAGGGTAAACTGTCATTGTCGGATAATGTGACAAAATGGCTGCCAACTGTCGCCAGCGCTTTAACAAACTATAACCTTGGTTCGATAACGATAAAAAATCTACTTAATCACACAAGCGGCATACATACATATACAGACTTCACCGATTCCATATTCATAGCTGCTTATTCTGATCCGTACAGAATATTTACAAGCAGCGAGGTAATGTCTGTGATAAACAGCCACTCTCCGGACTTTACGGTAGGAACCAATTGGGAGTATTCCAATTCAAACTACTACCTGCTTGGACTTATAATAGAGGCGGCATCTGGTGACACATATGAAAATCAGGTACAAAAACGAATACTTACCCCATTGGGGATGACCAGCACAGAAGTTCCGTTTGCCGGGAATCCATACATAAGCGGCAGTTATGCACATGGCTATATGTATAACAGTCTGACAGGGAAGATGATAGAACGTACAGTTAGCGACCCGTCTTATCCATTTGCTTCAGGCAGTATTGTTTCTAACATACCTGACCTGTTGACATGGATGCAAGCACTTTATAGCGGCACTTTGCTTAATTCGACGTATCATGCGCTGGAAACGACATACGTAAACCTTAATGACTACGGTATGGGTAACTACTACTATGGACTTGGTATAATGGTTGAGGGAGATTACAGCATTATCGGCCACAGAGGACAGATATTTGCTTACGACTGCTCAATTCAACATTATATCACCCGTGACTACGATTTGGCGGTCTGCGTAAACAGATCCCTTTTCGATGAAGATGTTGTTAACTACTCAAATACAAATGCACTTATTCTCTATGACACTCTCACAGTGCTTGCCTCAGACAACACAACAAAACCGGAGACTAAAACGCCGGTAAAGCGATCCAACGTCAGGACTCCTTTAACAGAATACTAATGGTATAAGTAATACCAGATAGTTTCTATAATCTTGCCAATCCGGCTGAGGGCTTTGCCCTCCGCCGGATTACTGGTTTCTTAAAGATTGACATATACAGATAGGATGAAATATAATTAGGCACTGAAGGAATGAAAAACAGTAGCGATGTTTAAGATAATCAGGAAAGAGATATTCTCACCCGTAACGTATATGTGGGAGATAGAGGCGCCAGACATTGCAAGCTCATCTAAGCCCGGGCAGTTTGTCATAGTCCATCACAATGACAAATCAGAGCGTGTACCACTAACCATTGCAGATTTTGATGCCGAAAGAGGAACAATCACTCTTGTTATCCAGGTGGTTGGTAAGACCTCAAAGGAAATGATGTCGTATGAGGCGGGGGATTCCCTCCTTGACGTGGCAGGTCCTCTGGGTGAAGCATCACATATTGAGAAAGTCGGCACCGTGTTATTTGTAGGCGGAGGGTTAGGGGTGGCTCCCATATATCCCCAATTGCGCGCGTTTAAGGAAAAAGGCAATCATACCATTTCAATTGTAGGGTTTCGCTCAAAGGAAATTGTGTTTTGGGAGGAGCGTTTCAGATATTTTTCCGATGAACTTGTAATCACCACAGATGACGGTTCTTACGGCGAGAAGGGGCTTGTGACTGAGCCTCTGAAAAGAATTATAAGCCACGGAGGAGTTAATCTGGTTGTGGCAATAGGGCCGCTTGTTATGATGCGGGCATGTGCTGAGGTTACACGCCCTTTTGGCATAAAAACCATAGTCTCTTTAAATCCCATAATGGTCGATGGTACCGGAATGTGCGGCAGCTGTCGGGTCAGTGTCGGTAATGAGGTCAAGTTTGCCTGTATAGACGGACCTGATATGGACGGCCATATTGTTAATTTCGATGAATTGCTGATTCGACAGAAACGCTTTGATAGATACGAAAAAATAGCGCTTAAGAGGTTTGAAAGTTCGCAGTGAAGACCTATGCAGCAGATGAAAAAACAAAAAATATAAACACGATTAACCCGCAACGCTCTCCGGCAGGACATCAGGATGCGGCAGTTCGCCGTAAGAATTTTCTTGAGGTAGTTACAGGCTACACAGAGGATGTCGCCCTTACTGAGGCTGACAGATGCCTTCAGTGCAAGAAACCAGCCTGCATAACCGGCTGTCCGGTTAACATCAATATTAAGGGTTTTATACATGAGATTACAAATCAGAGCTATGAGAATGCGTACAGGATAATAACAGAGGCCAACCTGTTTCCGTCAATCTGTGGCAGAGTGTGTCCTCAGGAGAAGCAGTGCGAGTTAAAGTGTGTGGTTGGGAAAAAGTACGCACCGGTTGCCATAGGGTCGCTGGAACGTTTTGTCGGAGACCTTGCCCAAAAAAACAACTGGACTGATAAATCAGAAATAAAACGAAACGGCAAACGTGCTGCAATTATAGGCTCAGGCCCCTCTGGGCTTGCCTGTGCATCGGATTTGGCAAAGGCCGGATTTGAAGTCGTGATATTTGAAGCCCTTCACCTGCCTGGAGGCGTTCTGATGTATGGGATACCGGAGTTTCGGCTGCCTAAGGGAATTGTATCAAGAGAAATCGAAAACCTGAAAAACCTCGGCATTAAAATTGAAACCAATAAAATAATCGGCAAAACGCACACGATTGAAGATCTTATGCACAAACACGGCTTTGACGCCGTATTTATTGGAACCGGCGCCGGCTATCCGCAAAGCCCCGGTATAAAGGGAGAGTTTCTAAACGGCGTCATGAGCGCTAACGAGTTTCTGACCCGTGTTAACCTCATGCATGGCTATGATTTCCCAACTCACGCCACACCGGTAGGGATTGGGCATAATATAGCAGTAATTGGCTGTGGTAACACTGCTATGGATGCCGCAAGAGTGGCGCTCAGGCTTAATACCAAAAACGTTTACATAGTTTACAGAAGAACAGTTAACGAAAGCCCGGCCCGTAAGGAGGAAATAACACACGCCATGGAGGAGGGAGTGCAGTTTATATGGTTAACTGCACCTGTTGAAATCGTGGGCACTCCGGATGGCTGGATTAAGGGTATGCGATGTATTAAACTACAGCAGGGAGAGCCAGACAGTAAGGGGCGTCTGACAGTAAGCCCAATATTGGGCACGGAGTTTACGCTGGATGTTGATACTGTTATATACGCACTGGGAACTATGGCTAATCCCATAATAGGAAAAACCACCGCACATCTGAAACTCGATAAAAACGGCTATATTCCTGTTGACGATGAGACTCAGATGACCTCAATCCCCGGTGTTTTTGCAGGCGGAGACATATCTAAAAGCTCGTGGACGTTTACAACAGTGATTCATGCCATGGGTAAGGGAAGGCGTGCCGCTAAGGGTATGATAGATTTTGTGTCACACAAGAGTTAGCTTTCAAAACTTCTATTTCTGTGAATTTATCTTCAAAACGAGCCGGAGGCCAATATCAATGAATCTAAATCCGGGGTTAGCGTAGTACCTGTTTGTGCATCTGACGCTTCTTGCTGAGTCGTACCAACTGCCACCGCGCATAACCCGGCTACGCCCGTTGCCGTGATGAACTGGGTTATTGCGTTCATGTTTTTTGTAGGCGTCTTTAGCGTATATATCTAAAACCCACTCCCACACGTTACCGCTCATATCATAAATACCCAGACTATTTGGCTTCTTTGTGCCAACAGGTTGCGGCTTTCTGCCTGATGTCCCGTCATACCATGCAACGTTGTCGGGAAAGTTACCGCCGGAGTATCTCTCATTCATACCCCCGCCCCTGCAGGCATATTCCCACTCGGCCTCAGTAGGTAAACGATACCTGGCGCCACTTTTTGCGCACAGTTCCTTTATGAAATCCTGAGCATCCTCCCAGCTTACCTGTTCAACAGGCAGGTTGACGGACTCCTGAAAACGTGACGGATTGCCGCCGGTTATGCTTTTCCATTGCTCTTGTGTTACCGGATACCTGCCTATATAAAAATCATCCACGCAAACCTCATGCAGCGGTAATTCATCAGGAAAACCGTCACCAAAAGAATCTCCCATCTGAAAACATCCGCCTTTTACAAAGACAAATTCCATGCCGGTTATTGTGTCAGTATATAGCGGCTGGTTTTGGAGGACATCCTCGTCTTTTTGATTTGTGGCGTTATCATCTTTAAGTTTTGCCTCAAGTTGTGCAATTCGTCCAAGACTGCTATTGAGAGTATCCTGCAGCCTGTTCCAGTTGTTAATTGCTATTTTAAGTTTCTTGTTGTACTTGTCGAATACATCTGAGGTAACAGCCGTGTGTGATTGGTTTAAACTAAGATCGGACTCTATATCCCAACTGCATTGCGGACACAATAGTTGAGATGTTACATCAATTTCAAATCTGCAACACGGACACTTTTGGCTCACACTACCAACCTCGTTTAATTGTTATACATATAATAAAATGTCTGATTTTATTTACTAAACATCTTCATAATGGTTTTTCCCATAAGCGGCTCGTAGATTTCTATAGCTTTGTGCGGGCAAATCTCCTGGCAGCAGTAGCATCTGATACATTTTTCGTAATTAAAGATTAGTTTTTTGCCGTCATTTGTGATGGCTTGTGCCGGACATATTTTTACGCAGCTGTTACACAGTTTACAGGCGCCGTCAACATTTTTAGGTCTTGTGGTAAGGTGTTTTCTCATAAACTTCCTGGCAACAGGGGGGCCAAAAAGCATACTGGTCTCTTTGGGAAACACAAACCCCGTTACCTCGTCCATTTCGCCCTCAATCGTATAGTCTTTGATTAGATCAAGTTTGAGAGCAGCCTTGTTTGTGTAAAGCCAAAGGGGGGCAATATTAAGCATCTCACAAACTGCCATATCCAAAGTAACGGCATCAGAGGAGCCCATAAGCACGCCCATATTTCGAGGAATTCCTGAAGAGCCAGGGCCATCCCCCTCCATAGCAAGAATGCCGTCCAGTATGTTGATTTGAGGTTTTAGCAGTGAGTAAAGCGTGACAAGGAGCTCTGCAAATTTCTCCCGGTTTTCTCCCACTTTCATATGCCATTGCGGTTTTTTTAACCCCACAATTGTACCAAAGAGGTTTTTCACTGCAAGTGTTAACCGCATCTGCGTGTGGGTTTTGAGTTTTGCTGCATTTATAATTACCTCAGCCTTAAGTGCATCTTCAGCTATCTCGATGTTTTTAAAAGAAGAGGCAGTGTTAACCATCACAGACCTTGTGAAATCCTTAAATGTAACGTCAAGTCCTTTGAGAGCGTCCTGATAGCCGCCAACTTTTAGTATCTGATTAAATATATTAGTTGGAGAGCCGGAGCTATCCGATATTTGAACGCTTGCACCGAGATTAAGCACATACTCGGCTATAGCCTTAACCACAAGCGGATGTGTTGTCACAGCTTTATCGGGTGGGTAGGCTAAAAGAAAATTCGGTTTTATTAAAACACGGGTTCCCTCTTTGATAAGCCCGGTGTTGAGGCTGTCCAGAATCGAGGTAATATTTTGCTTTAGCTCCTCATAACTGTAAGTGGATTTCTTTATTATAACTTTTACCACGAAATATTATAACATAAATGATGGGGTTGTGAACATATGAAAATTGTTGGATGCGCGCTTAGAAGGCTACTCGAATATATCTTTGATACTGATTGCAAGCCCTTCTATGACCTTAGAGGTTACAACTCCTTCAAATGATGCAACACAATGTAACTTGTACCTATCACCTTCAATGGTTAGAATCTCAATCATTTGCAGCTCCGGCATGACTATCCAATACTCTGGCACTCTGTATTTCTCATAAATAGCTTTTTTAATTTCGGTATCCATTTCGTAACTGCCCTGAGATATTATCTCACAAACCATGTCTGGTACACCTCTTATCCAATCCTGAAAGATACTCATGTTCTCCCTCCTGATAAACAAAATATCAGGCTGAAGCCTGTTAATCCCCTCTTCAAAAATCACATCAAGAGGTGATACATATAACTCACCTAAATTATGTCTTTCCAGGTGAAACAGTATTCTCTTTGTAATTTTCATGACAATGCTTTGATGTCTTCCAAATGGACTAGGCCCCATGATTTCCTCTCCGTTTATAATTTCAGTTAAGTCAAAGTCTCTCGTTAAAGCTTGCATAATAATAGTATATTGCCGGACTTTTGGTTTTGTCAATTAACCCGTTATGTCCTTGATTTTTGTTATCATATCCTTATACACAATGACAGTGGAACAAATCATAAGGGAACGGATTAAGCAGGATGGTTGCATAAGTTTCAGGGATTTTATGGATATTGCCCTGTATGCCCCGGAATTTGGCTACTACATGAACAGTAACACAGAGATAGGGCGGGGAGGGGATTTTTTCACTGCCTCTAATCTTCACAGGGCATTTGGATGGGCAATTGCAAGGCAAATTGAGGAGATGTGGCTTCTAATGAAAAAACCGGAGAAGTTTCACATCATAGAGTATGGCGGTGGCGGCGGCCTCATCTGTCTTGATATAATGGCGAGTTTAAAAGACAGGGAGATTTTTAACAGCATTTTCTACGTTATAGTTGAACGAAATCCGTATTTTCAACTTAAACAAAAAGCCAGACTAACTGAGTTTTCAGATAAAATCACATGGCTTGTAAGTATGAAAGATTTCCCTCAGATGAAAGGATGCGTTATTTCAAATGAACTGATAGATTCATTTCCAGTTCATTTAATAGAGGCAAAAAACGGCAAAATAGAAGAGATTTTTGTTGACGAAAATTTAGAGGAGAAGTTCTTTAATCCAACCTCCGGAGTGATGGATTATCTCAGGGAATTTAACATATCAATTCCTCTTGATTTAGCAGGTGGCTATAGAACAGAAATTAATTTAGAGGCGCGTGGTTGGCTTTCGGAGATTTCAGAGTTTTTAGCTGAGGGATTTATTTTAACAATAGACTATGGCTATCCGGCGTGGGAATACTACACTCCGGAGCGTTCCGCTGGAACTCTTATGTGTTATCACAAACACCGTGCCCACGAAAACCCTTACATAAACATAGGAGACCAGGACATCACGGCGCACGTAAACTTTACATCACTAAAGGAGTGGGGAGAAGCTGTGGGTTTTAAGTGTATTGGGTTTTGTCCGCAGGGCACGTTTTTAGTGTCTTTAGGTATAGATGAGTTTTTATCGGAGATAGTCAATGCAGAGGATTTTGCCTTTCAGGCTGCGAAGGTCAAGCGGCTTATAACTGAAGGCGGCATGGGAATAAGCCATAAGGTGATGATTCAGTACAAAGGAGACAAAGTTTTCGCTCTCAGAGGTTTTTCGTTAAGAAACAGGGTAGAGAGTTTGTTATAGAGATTGCTCAAATATATCCCTGACGTCAAACTGAAGCCCTTCTATTACTTTAGATATAACCATGCCTTCAAACGCAGCAACAGAATGTGGCCTGTACCTGCCTCCTTCTATGGTTAATATCTCAATAGTTTGCAGCTCCGGCATTACAATCCAGTACTCAGGCACTCTGTACTTCTCATAAATAGCTTTCTTAATTTCTGTATCCATTTCATAGCTGCCCTGAGATATTATCTCACAAACCATATCCGGTACACCTCTTATCCAGTCCTGAAGTATATTATGATTATCCTTCTTAACAAACAGCAAATCGGGTTGGAGCCTGTTAGTTCCCTCTTCAAAAATTACGTCAAGTGGCGATATGTATAACTCGCCTAAATCATGTTTTTCTAAGTGAAACAATATTTTTTTTGTTAACTTCATGATAATGCTCTGGTGTCTTCTAAATGGACTGGGCCTCATTATTTCCTCTCCGTTAATGATTTCAGTTAAGTCAAAATCTCTTTCTAACGTTTGCATAATCGAAGCGTATCAGGAGAGTTCCGTTTTTGTCAACAGCGGAAAAATCCGTGTTTTTCTAAATTTAATAAAACATACCGATAACAGAGCCTGTCATACAAGAAGCTAACGTGCCGGTTAGTATGGATTTAAAACCGAGGGAAACGACTTCATCTTTTTTCTCAGGAGCCATTATGCCAAGGCCGGCTATTAAAATCCCAAGGCTGCCCAGATTTGCAAACCCGCACATGGCGTACAACATTATAAGGGTGCTTCGCTGGCTTAGGGCGCCTTTGGGAAGATTAGCAAGGTCTATATAGGCAACAAACTCGTTTAGAATCGTTTTAGTTCCCATAAGTGCACCGGCCACTTGTGCCTCTGACCACGGTATCCCTATAATCCAAACGACAGGGGCCATAATTATACCTAAAATACGCTGAAGTGTAACGGGCTTACCGTAGAAATCTGGAAGTGTTCCGAGTCCAAAATTTACAAGGTGAACAAGTGCCACAAAGACTATAAGCATGGCTATTATACTTATCAGTAATTCTATTCCGTCAGAGGTACCCTTAACAATGGCGTCTATTGAGCTTTTGTATATCTGCGGCGGGACTAACTCACCGGTTTCAACCTTGCCAACCGGTGGAACCATTAGCATAGAGCAGACCAGAGCAGCCGGAGCGCTTATTATCGAATGGAGCAGGATTTGTGCCAGAGCATCCGGCATCACCCGGCTTAATATGCTTGCATACAGCACCATCACTGTGCCCGCTATCGTTGCCATTCCGGTAGTCATTATAGAAAAGATTTCACCTCGCGACATGTTTTTAAGATATGGTTTCACAAAAAGAGGCGCCTCTACCATACCAACAAACACTGTGGCAGATGCACACAGTCCAACGGCTCCTCCAACTTTCATCACCTTCTGTAATATAAAAGAAAACCCTTTGACAATAAGGGGAAGCACCTTAAGGTAAAACAATAATGCCGAAAGAGCGCTTATCACAAGCACCATAGGGAGCGATTGGAAAGCAAAAATGAAAGACCCGCCAGGAAACTTCTCATCAAAAGGCAGCCTCCCGCCCCCAATGTAGCCAAAGGCTAAAGATGTGCCTGCCAATGTCGCTTTCTCTAACACCATTACCATTTTATTCAAAAAAAGAAAAAAAGCCCTGAAAATATATATTTTTAATACCAGAAAAGCTATAACTATTTGAAATAAAATTCCCATCGCAACAGGCCTAAATTTTATCTCTTTCCTATTTTCGCTGATTAACCACAGAAAAAAACAAAGCGTTATCACGCCGGTAAATCCTCTTATAGTGTTCATAAAAGAGCCAGTCTTTAAGCTACAGACATTGTCTGTTCGTTTTGAATAACTATTTTTGGATTTGGATTTTTAGCTGGTACAGATAAGCCTTTTTCTATTAGCAAATCTATATGCTCTTTCATTGTATATTTTGCTTTATACAAACAATCCTCAACAGAATGTCCAACCCCTGTAAATCCTTTTAAATCAGGAGAGCAAAATCCAAAAAAATCATGTTCTCTTGTGGCCTCAATTACTAAAGAATAATCTAATTCTATCATGACATTCCTCCAATCTTTATTCCTGCGGATTTTAAAATAAAACTACATGTTCCCGTGGGAACTTCTTTTGAACCATGGTAGTCTATTCCATTATCTCACCATATCCCACACTGCTTACCTGCCCTAAGTTTATCACATAATCCTATAAAAAGTGCATATTGCAATAACTAACAGATAAAAACATAGTAATATTTAACTATTTTTTATTCAATACTTGCTCATATTTTGTCATAAATGTATAATCTCTTAGTCTATGTATAAGATAATAAACCGCAAAAAGTTAATAGTCACACAAGCGGCTGATATTGTAGGCAGGGTGCTTTATACCCCATTTAAGATTTTTAACAAGCCGCCTGCAATTGACCCTCAGGCTGTTAAGTCAATACTGATTATCAGAACCGCTTATATCGGCGATGCCATTATGACAATACCGATTATTAAACCACTGAAAGAACACTTTCCTAATGCTAAAATATCCTTTCTTACGTCTGAGGGGGGCGCTCAGGCACTGGCAAATAACCCGCATCTGGATGAAATCCTAACCTATAATCCGTTTTGGTTCTATAACTCAGCAAAGGTGAAATACATTAGTTTTTTAAAAGAAATACGAAAACACTCCTTCGACCTTGTAATAGAAGCACGGGCTGACATCAGGGAAATCCTGTTAATTGCCACACCCATCAGGGCTAAGCACACGGTAAGCTATGGTGTGGGTGGTGGCGGATACCTCCTTACTGATGTCGTACCCTATGAAAACCTTAAACATAAGGTACAATACCATCTTGATATAGCCAGACATCTTGGTGCTGATGTAAACTCCGTAGATTGGGCTATTTATCCTACCTACGTGGAAAAAGAACGGGTCGCCCAAATACTTAAAGATAATAAGATTAAAACCCCGTTTGTAGTCCTTCATCCCGGAGCCCGTCTCCCTCTTAAAAGGTGGTTTACAGAACAGTATGCAAAATTATATGATACACTGATAGATAAATTAAAGATTTATCCGGTAATAGCGGCATCAAAAGATGATGTAAGGTTGGTAGGGGAGATAGTTTCACAGATGACACACAAAGTGGCAAACCTGACAGGGCGCCTCAATATCAGGGAGTTTGCCTGGGTACTGAAACAATCGGAATTCTTTATCTGTAACGATAGCGCACCGCTTCATGTGGCATCGGCTATGAAAGTGCCTACAGTTGCCATATTTGGTCCTTCTAAAAGCGTTGAAACCGGCCCCTACGGCAACATTCACTGTGTAGTAGAAAAGAGTGAATTCCAGTGCCGGTACAAATGCGATGAAAATTCCTGTCACATTGGCCACTATCATGCCTGTATGAAAAGCATTACCGTAGAGGACGTGGTTAACTCCGTGGAAAGTCTTTTAAACGAACTTGGTGTTGGGCGGCAAAATGCTTAGGTTTGACTCCCTTAAAGCGCAAACGGTAAAGGAACTTAAAACCGGTATTAAGGAAACCCTTAGTACAAAATATGCCGAAATCTTTCCAAACGATAAACGTGCCCCCATATTGATAAAGCCAAATCTTAACAGCAACATGAACGCTCTAACCGGTAACACAACTGACCTCAGAGTGATTGCTTCAGTCATCGAGTTTCTGAAAGATAACGGATTTTTGGATATAACGATAGGGGAGGGCACAAACAGCGGGTTTTACAGAAGTAACATCAGTGTAATAGAGAGGCTCTACTATGACAAACTTGCTGCCTTCTACGGGGTCAGGATTAAGGATTTTAACTACTCTGAAACTGTTAACATAGAGTTTTCAAAAGGAATTAAGGCAGGAGTTGCAAGGGAGTGCCAGGAGGCAGCATTGTTTATCAACATGCCAAAGCTAAAAACCCATTTTGAAGCCGGTATGAGTGTCTGCCTTAAAAACCTGATGGGATGTCTCGTTGGGCAGCCTAACAAAAAGAAAACTCATGCCTCACTCTCCGAAAACATCGTAAATCTTAACCTTGCTCTCAAACCCCACTTGCACATCGTAGATGCCGTCATAGCAATGGAGGGCTTAGGCCCCACGCGTGGAACTCCGATTAAAACAGGCAATGTGTTTTTTGGAACAGACCCGTTTTTAATTGATATTCTTATGGCAAAATTTGCGTCATTTAATATAAAAAAGATTGGCCCCATTCAAAATGCAATCAAACGCAACATCATCACTCAAGAGCATTTTGATTTTGTAAATAATTACAAATTTGCTGATACATACTCCTTAAAACCTCCGGAGGCTGGCCCTATTGCAACCTTCATTCACCACCCAAAGAGACAAAAGTATTTTCTTGCTATAAGAAACACCGCATTTTTCAACTACCTGTGCCAGACAGAGTTTTTTGGTAAGATTCTCTTTGCTACAGGGCTTAGACAGGACGTGTTTATAAAGGATGAAATGCACTGGGATGGTCTTTCCCTTAATGAGTCAGCATGTACAAAATGTGGTAAGTGTAATGATTACTGTCCGCTTGATATAAAGCTGCCGGAGAGTTTATCAAAAGCCGGCGCATCGTCGCCCCCAGGATGTATTCAATGTCTTTACTGCTACTCTACATGTCCTGAAAGGGCTATAGATTTTCACGGAAAGTTAGGGTTTATGTCTGAGCAAATCAGACAATACGATAACATTATAAGGAAACTATAAAAATGAAAAAATTCAGAATAGCTTTTTTAAATCCGCCGTATTTAGAGAAGTTTTCGCGTTCGCAGAGAAGCCCGGCAGTGACCAAAAGCGGCACTCTGTACTTTCCTATGTGGCTTGCTGCGGCCTGTGCTTTGGCAGACAGGGAGGGCTTTGTTGTTGATCTGATAGATGCCCCGGCTGCCGGCACCTCACGGCAGGATGTCCTTATGAGACTTAAACACTTTGTGCCGGCTCTTATCGTAGTTGACACAAGCACGCCAAGCATACACAATGACTCGGAATTTTGTAAGGAGATAAAGGCTGCACTGCCAAACAGCTTTATAATCCTTGTTGGCACTCATGTCTCGGCTATGCCTGAGCAGTGCCTTAACCTCAATGACTCAATTGATGCGGTGGCAATCGGAGAGTACGATAACACAATTTCTGAGCTTGCAAAGGCACTGATGGAGTACCAGACTCCGTTTAATGTACCAGGGGTAGCGTACCGGCATAAGGAAAAATTCATATTTACCACATGCCGCCAGCCGTTGGAGGATCTTGACAGTCTGCCACATGTAAGCCCAATTTATAAACGTTTCTTAAATATAGAACACTACTTTAACCCTAACGCTCTGTACCCAATGGTGACAATTACCACAACCCGTGGATGCCCTCACGAGTGCGTGTTCTGTGTGTATCCGCAGACGGTTATGGGACACCGGCTCAGGATGCGTAGCGTTAGTAACGTACTTGATGAAATGCAATACATCGTTGAGAATTTCCCTGAAGCAAGGGCCGTGTTTTTTGAAGATGACACATTTACAATAAGCAAAAAACGCTGTGTTGAAATTTCAGAGGGTATTATAAAACGTGGAATTAATATTTCGTGGACCGCTAATGCCCGTGCAACTATTGATTATGAAACAATGCGGAGGATGAAAGAGGCCGGCTGCAGGTGTTTATGTGTGGGATTTGAAAGCGGTAGCCAGGAGTTGCTTGATAATATGAAAAAGAAGATAACAATTGAGCAGTCTGAGGCTTTCATGGAGGATGCCCGCAGAGCGGGGATTCTGGTTCATGGCTGCTTTATGGTGGGTTTCCCTGGTGAGACAAAAAAGACAATGAACGAAACCCTTGAGCTAGCTAAGAGGTTAAACCCGGACACCGTACAGTTTTACCCTATGATGATTTATCCTGGCACAGAGGCTTTTAAGTGGTTTGACGACAGAGGTTATATAACTACCGATGATTTTTCAAAGTGGCTCACTCCCGCCGGGCTTCATAATACGGTAATCAGAACGGAGAGTTTAACTTCTGCAGAGCTCGTTCGCTTCTGCGACAATGCCAGACGGCAGTTTTATCTGCGTCCTGACTATATGTTTTATAAACTCCGGCAGGTGCTTAATGACCCGGAGGAAAGAAAACGCACGGTGAAATCAGCCCGCACATTTATTAAATATCTGATAAAGGGTTCGGATATCCCCAATTAAACAGAGTGTAACTGTAGAGATGTTGAAAGCATCCGTGATAGTGCCGGCCTTTAATGCCGAAAAGACAATAAAAGACTGCGTAACGGCGCTTACAGAGCAGAGTTTTAGCAAAGAAGATTACGAAATAATAGTCGTTGACGACGGCTCAACGGACAAAACCGGGGAGATTGTCCAAACACTTCCGGTAAGGTATGTTAGCAAACCAAACGGGGGCCCTGCATCTGCCAGAAATTTGGGAGCAAGTGAGGCTAAAGGTGAAATCATCCTGTTTACGGATTCCGATTGCGTGGCGACATCGGAGTGGTTAGGGGAGATGTTAAAACCGTTTTCTGATTCAGAGGTAAAAGCCGTAAAAGGGGCCTACCGGACCCCTCTTAAGTCACTTACGGCGCGGTTTGCTCAGATTGAGTTTGAAGAGCGTTACGAAATGCTTAAAAAAGCCCCCTCAATAGACATGATAGATACATATTCGGCAGCATTCTTAAAGGATGTGTTTGACAGCGCAGGCGGCTTTGATGAGTCATTTCCTGTAGCAAACAACGAAGACACAGAGCTTTCGTATAAGCTTTCAAGCATGGGCCTAAAAATGGTTTTTAATCCGGATGCGATTGTTAACCACCTTGGGCATCCTGATTCGGTTTTACGATATGCTAAACTGAAATTTTGGCGCGGGTACTGGAGAATGGCTGTTTATAAGAGGTTTCCCGGGAAAATGGTAAAAGACACCTACACGCCCCAAACCCTGAAAATTCAAATACTGGCGCTTTTTAGCACGGTGTTTTCATTACCGCTTATTCCGCTCTTTTGGGATACTTATTTAGATTTACCAACTATTTTTGTTGTTTTAGTTTCGTTTTTTGGTTTTTTGGCCTCAACTTTGCCTTTAACATTTTTTTCTTTAAGAAAAGATATGATAACTGGACTGCTCTCTCCATTATATATCGCCCTTAGGGCTGTCTCTATAGGTACTGGAGTCCTGTACTATGCTTTTAAACAATTGCCATAAAAATGTTATTCTAATTCTAATTCAATTGTCTAACACTAAGCGAGGGCAAAGATATGGAAGAGATTCTTAAGTTAGCCTCACAGTGGGCATCAAGCCCTGTCTTTGATAAGGACACGAGGCGGGAGATTCAGGCTCTGATTGACGCCATGGATTTTACTGAGCTTACCGAAAGGTTCTACAGAACGCTTGACTTTGGCACCGGCGGGCTCAGAGGAGTGATGGGCGGAGGCACTAACCGCATGAATGTTTACACTGTCAAGATGGCCACTCAGGGGCTTGCTAACTACATATTATCATTTGCAGACGGTGCAGAAAGAGGTGTTGTTATTGGGTATGACAGCAGAAACAATTCCTCAAAATTTGCAGAGGAAACCTCCACTGTGCTGGCTTCAAACGGAATAAAAGCGTATCTGTTTGATGCCGTAAGGCCAGTGCCTGAGTTGTCTTTTGCCGTGAGATTTAAAAATGCTAAAGCCGGTGTTTGTATTACTGCCTCCCACAATCCGCCTGAGTATAACGGCTATAAAGTTTATTTTGAAGACGGGGGACAGATTACCCCGCCGCATGACAAAAACATAATCACCGAGGTAAGGAAAATAACTGCCGTTACTGAGGTTAAATCTGGTGCTGGCTTCGACAGTGCCGTAAAATCCGGTTTGATAGAGTTAATTGGCACTGAGATTGACAATTTCTACATTAAAGAAGTGTTAAAACAATCGGTAAGAGCCGTAGCAGACAACATTAAGATTGTCTATACGCCGCTTCACGGAGCTGGGTACTCCATAATCCCGCAGGTGTTGAAAAGACGGGGATTTACCAACGTACACGTAGTTAAAGAGCAAAGTAAGCCTGATGGCGATTTCCCAACCGTATCATCTCCAAACCCGGAGGAGCCGGAGGGATTTAAAATGGCGCTTGCACTTATGGAGCAAGTTGGAGCGGATATTGCTCTTGCCACAGATCCTGATTGCGACCGCATAGGGGTTGCTGTAAGGGATATAGACGGTAGAGGCACTGTACTTCTTAACGGAAACCAGGTTGGAGTGCTCCTTACCGATTACATTTTGGCAGCTCTTGCTGGTTCAATTGATACTAAAAAAGCAGCGGTTATTAAAACAATTGTAACCAGCACCCTGATAGAGAAAATAGCTGATAGTTACGGAGTTATGTGTGTGTCTGTGCTGACCGGTTTTAAGTACATCGGAGAGTGGATACATAAAAACCCACACTCAGACTTTATCTTTGGTTGTGAGGAGTCCTATGGATACCTGCGCGGCACATACGCACGGGATAAGGATGCTGTGGTATCGGCAAGCCTGATTTGTGAGATGGCCTCTTATTATAAGTCAAAGGGAAGCTCGATTTTAAAGAGGTTGCATGAAATTTACGAAAAACACGGTGTATATCTTGAGGCGCTGTCTGCGGTAACGATGAAAGGAAAAGAGGGTATGGAACAGATGGAGACCCTCATGCAAACATACCGTAGCGGCCTGAAAAATCCTCCCCCCAACTTGGAATTATTTTGTGTTAAGGACTATTTACCTGGACTTGACGGGCTTCCGAAATCTAATGTCTTAGCTTTGCAGTTCAAAGGCGATCTGAGCGTAACCATAAGACCCTCAGGAACGGAGCCTAAAATTAAATACTATTTTTCCACAGCCGGAGCAACTGTTAAAGAGGCACAAGACAGACTCGAGCTTCTGAAAAAGTATTTCCTTCCCTAAATTTACCTTAACATCCTTTGTGTACTGCCGCTATGGTGTCCTCCCTCTACGACAAACCGTGACGTAACGGACTTCAGATCGTTTGATAATTTAGCAAGATCATCAGAGGCCTCGCCTATTTGTGCGGCACTGAGAGTGGTATCCCTGGATACGTTTGCAATGATTTCAATATCATTGGTTATTTGCTCAGACACCTGAGACATTTCCTCAGTAGCCGATGCTATCTGATGTACCATTGACTGTAAGCCATCAACGCTCTCAACTATGCTCTTAAGTGAATCCCCTGCCTTGTTAACCAATTCCACGCCGTTAACCACCCGCTGTGAACCTTCATTCATAGTGGTCACCACCTGGTTGGTCTCTCTTTGAATGGCAGTTATCATATCGCCAATTTCTGTAGTCGCTTTAGATGTTCTTTCAGCAAGTTTTCTTACCTCATCAGCAACCACTGCAAAGCCGCGTCCCTGTTCTCCGGCACGCGCTGCCTCTATGGCTGCATTTAGTGCAAGGAGATTTGTCTGATCTGCGATGTCTTTAATAACACTGACTATTTCCCCTATCTGTCTGGAGCGGTCCCCCAGCGATGTTATTAATTGTGCCGACTCTGATACAGTTTTTGCTATTCCCTCTACCTCGCTGACCGTATGTGTTACCACGCCTGCCCCGTCTTTAGCTATTGTTGATGTCTCCAATGCTGATGCTGAAATGCTTGTTGCATTCCTTGCAACATCCGTTACTGTTTGAGACATCTCAGTTGATGCTGTTGCTACCTGAGATGTCTTATCCGACTGATCTTTAATACTATAGGACATTTTTTGGACTGTTTGAGAAAGCTCAGTTGATGCTGAGGCCAACTGGCTTGCAGATGTTGAAATCATTGTTATGTTATCGGAGAGAATTAGCCGCATCTTTTCAAGGGCACGCATCAAAATGCCTACCTCATCCTTACCTTCTGTGTGCACAGTCTGTGACAGATCGCCCCTGGAAATCGCCTCCGCTAATAACAATCCCTCGTGCAGAGGTACGATTATGCTCTTTGTCAGCATTAATAATGAAACTATTACAAATGCAAGAAAGACACACCCTGAGGCTATTGATATTATTACTGAGTTTACATATTCACTGTCAGCATCTTTAAGGGAGGCTTCTATGGTTTTACGTTGATAGGCAATACCGGCATCCAGCACTTTTATATATGCCTCCTGTACGGTATTTACTTTTGTCTGCAGCAACTCTGTGGCTAATGCCTTGTTACCGCTTTGGAGAGCCTTAAATTGCTCCTCTCTGGTCTGGATATATTTATCTCTTGCCTCTTTTATATCCCTTAATGTTTGTTTGCCATTCTCACGTTTAATAGTTTTATCAAGATAATCCAGCTCCTCTGATATTTTACTCTGTAAAGTCCTTATTTTATTAATGTATTCATCTGCTTTTTTAGGGTCATCAACAATGATTATGTCTCTGAGGTACTGCGCGATGGCCAGCACTTCTTTTTCGACAGAGTTAAGTTTTACCAGTTTCTCATACCGCTCGTTAACTATCTCCCGTAAGTTGTCATTCATCGTCTTAAGTTGTGAAAGAGTAAACCCCAGTGTAATTAGCGAAAGTAAAAACAACACGCCAAAGGTAACCGTAAATTTTCTTTTTAATATCAAATCATTGAACCACCCCATATTCTTCTCTCTCCTTTAGTTTATAGTCATAGCCCTTTCTAGCTGTGACTTTTGTATCACACCTTATACTTTACACGAAAAGCTCCGTAAAGGTAAAGCTGCCAAAGAAGATTTTTGCGTTAGCTTCATTCAACTTTACAGTATGTGTTATAATAGTCAAGTGGATAATTTAAGGGACATTAAGGGAGATATGCGATGCAGAGACATTATGTAATAACCGATTACATCGAGGGCGCCTTAGAGAATGCCGTGTATGACAAACTTGAGGATGCCAGTTTCTCAGGACGGATTCCGCTATGTACAGGTGTGATTGCTTTTGGGACAACTTTGAGAGAGTGTGAAAGTGAACTTCGCAGCACTTTAGAAGATTGGATCTACGTTGGGCTAAAAATGAATCACGAATTACCTGTAATTTGTGGGATTGATTTAAACAAGGAACCTTCTTGTGACAAAGTGGGCGCCCTGTAAACGGAAAGATTTTATCTTTAAGTTGATGAAAATTGGTTTTAAAGGGCCTTATTCCGGTTCCCGGCATCAGTTTATGGTCTATGATAAGAGGCGGTTGACAATACCAACTAATACTGATTATTCAGTGGCACAATTGAGAATGATGCTAAAGGAGGCAGAGGATTTAGTTGGCTGTGATATAACTGCCGAGAAGTGGGTTTCTCTGTGAAAAAGCAATGGAGGTTTGATAAATGTCCAATAATATCGTATCTTTTATAAACCGTAGCGGATTGAGCGGCTTTTTAATAATATCTTTGTTATTAACCGTTCCGATACTTTTAGCCTCATGTAAGGCCGGTAAGGATTATGTAAAACCGGAGGCGATAGTTCCTACCGACTACAAGGAGGCAAATATCTGGAAAAAAGCCGCCAGGCCTCTTGATAATATAACCGCCTGGTGGGAGGTATTTAACGATAGCCAATTGAACGAGTATGAAAAAGAGGTCAGCATTTCAAATCAAAATCTGATTGTTAAAGAGGCACAATTTAGGCAAGCACGGGCGCTTGTGGATTCTGCAAAGTCGAGGTATTTTCCCTCTGTCGGACTTGGAACAGCTGCTGGCCGGTCGCGGTCATCGGAAAACGTATCAAAAGGCGGTACAACATCGTCGGCTTATTCAGTGCCAGTAAGCGGTAGTTGGGATCTTGATCTCTGGGGCAGCATCAGGCGCACAGTTGAGTCCAATGTGGCAAGCGCACAGGCAAGCTTTGCAGATCTTGAGGCACTTCGCCTTAGCACTCATGCGGAACTCGCTCAGGACTATTTCCAGCTTTGCACTCTTGACACTCAAAAACAACTGCTTGATGAAACAGTTGAAGTCTATAAAAAAACGCTAGAGATTACAAGAAACCGTTATGAAAGCGGAGTAGTCTCTAAATCCGATGTACTTCATGCCGAAACTCAGCTGAAAACAACCATTGCTCAGGCCATAGACTTACGCGTGCAACGATCTGTGCTCGAACATGCAATAGCATTGCTTATGGGCAAGCCGGCATCGTCTTTTTCTATTCCAATTACCCCACTAAAAACCTCAGCACCTGTTATTCCGGCTGGTGTACCATCGGAGCTGTTAGAACGCAGAGCCGATATCGCTGCTGCCGAACGGAGGGTTGCCGCTTCAAACGCACAAATCGGAGCTGCCGAGGCAGCGTTTTTTCCTGCCATCACACTTACTTCAAGTGCAGGATATGGAAGCTCGGCAATTCTTAACCTGTTGACCTGGCCAAGCCGTATATGGGCGGTTGGAATGTCTTTATCAGAAACCATATTTAGTGCCGGGCTCAGAGAGTCGCTTACCGAACAGGCACGGGCAACTTATGATGCCACTGTTGCTCAGTACAGACAAACCGTGCTTACTGCATTTCAGGAGGTAGAGGACTCTCTGTCCACAATTGATATCCTTACTGCTGAGCAAAAAGCACTGGATGCGGCAGTAAAGGCCTCAGAAGCCTCTACAGCCGTTGCCCTTAATCAGTACAAAGCCGGTATAATCAGTTATGTTGACCTGATTGCCGTCCAGTCCATAGAGCTTAATAACAAAAAAACTGCTGCTGATGTTTCAGGCCGCTTAATTACAAACAGTGTGCTTTTAATAAAAGCCCTTGGCGGCCCGTGGAATGTTAATTTGCTGGATAAGGTGACTTAAATCAGGAAAGAGTGATTCTGTTCTTTTATCATGTGGTTCCATCTGTATTACTAATCATTTTTAAACTTATTAAAAACTCAGCACCACCATCAATATTTCTGACAGTAAGATTTCCACCCATATTCGTCTCTATAATAGTTTTTGACATATACAGTCCAATACCTGTGCCTTCTGTTTCTTTAGTTGTGAAATAGGGTTCAAATATTTTCTCTATTACATCGTCCGGTATTCCACCACCGTTGTCCCTTATTGAAACTATAACTCTGGATTTGTCTTCATTATTATATATGTTTATTTCTATAATCCCGTGTGTTTCATGAGAAATTTTCTTTCTTGAAACTATCGCATCCCTTGAGTTATTTAATATGTTGAGGACTACCTGTTTAAACTCATTTGGATAACCGTCAATAGACAGTGTTGGCTGTTGTTCAGCTTTTATGGAAATATTGATATCACTTTTGCTAAAAATATTTGTAAACATTGAAAGTAGTTCTTCTATGATTGTTTTTACATCGAAAGTGACTTTATTTTTTGACGGTATAAAGAAGTTTCTGAAATCATCTATCGTTTTTGCCATAAAATTAACTTGATCCATTATACAACTAACTACATCATTAACATATCTATCATCAACTTCACCGTAGGAATATGCGTCTCTTAAATCCTGTATTTTTAGTCCTACAGCGTTAAGTGGCTGTTTCCATTGGTGTGCTATTAATCCAATCATTTCCCCCATAGACGCCATCTTGGATTGTTGAATCAACATCTGTTCATGGGTTCTGATTTTTTCAATTCCTGCTACTACCTGAGTCATGAGATGTTCATTTAATGTTTTTAGTTCTTTCTCCATTTTCTTACGTTGCGTGATATCTCGTATTGCTGCCATTCTAATTTTACGCCCTTCATGTTCGAGGCTCCTGCCGCATACTTCAACATTTATTATAGTCCCGTCCTTTTTCAGGCACTCCAACTCGTATGGTTTATCATATCCCTCTGAGACATTCTTCATTATTACCTCACGGTATTGTGGTGTAACAGTGTCATACACTAACATGCCAAGTACCTCCTGGGGAGCATAACCATACATTTCGGCAAGCCGTTTATTGAAATCTATAATTCGCCCATTTTCAGCAATGGATACCCCCTCAAAGGTTGCATCTAATAACAGACCCAATCTTTTTTCAGCCATACGGCGAGCATCTATCTCGGTGCGGAGTGCCTCCTCCAGGCGTTTATGCTCAGTGATGTCGTGGGCTATGCTTACGGTACCCATGATTACGCCATTTTCATCAGTATATGGTGTCCTGATGACTTCAACTTGATGCCTTTGTCCCTTTGCATCCACATATATCTCTTCTATACAAGTTCTCATCCTTCCCACAATAATAAACATGTCATTAAAAACATATCTGTCTGCAAACTCACTGGGCCAGACGTCTAAATCTGTTTTTCCAATTATTTCATCGATAGGCATGTTAACAGCCATACCGAATGCCTTATTGACAATAACGAATTGACCATTCACATCTTTAATCCATGCCATATCCGGGATGTTGTCTATAAAGGTGGATAGCATGGTATAACTGCGGTATTGTTCCTGTTTCTCCTTAATCTTACGCTCGGTAATATCATAGTTTATTCCAAGCATACGGATAGGGGTTCCCTCAGAGTTCCGGATTACCATACCATTAGCTTTTATATATTTTAGTGTCCCGTTGGGGTGTAATACTCTAAATTCTGTATCCCACTCTTTGTCGCCTCTTAGCGCAGCGTTGCACTGTTCAACGATTATATCACGGTCCTCAGGATGCAGGCCATTTTGCCACGCCTCAACACCTCCCGGAAATGTTTCCCACGTAAGACCGTAGAGTTCAAGCATCTTGTCATCCCAGGTCATTATGTTGTTGGTAACATCCCAGTCCCATATCCCAAGATTTGCGGACTGTTTTGCTAATTCAAGACGCTGCTTAATTGAAAGGATTTCTTGTTCTGATTTTTTATGTTCGGTGATATCAGTATGTATTGATATCCATACATTTCCGTATTCTTGATGGTTGAATGTCGAAACGGTTGCATAACACCAAAAAGTTTCACCAGTCTTTTTTATATTATTTACTTCACCCATCCAGTAGTTATATTTTTTTAAATATTCTTGTATTTCCTTTGCTGTCTCCTCAGGTGGTTTTTCTGCAGGTGCATTCATTATAGATATATGTTTACCTGTCAACTCTCCGGTACTGTAACCAAACATTTGTTCAAATTTTGGGTTACAGTACACAATACTACCATCGGTAGTGTTGATAAGGACAACACCTTCAGCCATATTAGTAACTATTTCGCTTTTAAGTTTTGATTCATTAAATAACTTATTACGTTCTGTAATATCGGTTGATATACCACATAAACCCCATATTTTCCCGTTAGCATCATAAAGAGGATGCTTTACAGACCAATACTCTACTCTTTTCCCGAAACTATCAGGGATAGTAATCTCCTCGCTTTCAATTGTCTCTCCATTTTCAATTACACGCTTATCATTAACTAAAAATTTTTCAACTGTCCCTGATTCAAAGAATTTAAAATCTGTGGAACCTGTCAATTCTTCCTGTGTGCATTTGAATAGATTCAGGGTAAGGCGATTAGCATAAACATATCGCAGTTCTTTGTCCTTGATGTAAACATAAGCGTGAACATTATCCAATGCATCCAGAAGCCATTTATTTTTGGCATTCAACTGTTTTAAATTCTCTTTCTCCTCACCGATGTTTCTAAACAAAAGGTTAACGGGTTTATTCAAACCCACTACAACAACGGCTTTATATATAAAATAGTAGGATATAAGTTTTAAAATATGTCCTGATACGTTCAGATAGTTGTATAAATCTTCATAGATAGTAAAGCAAAGCTCAGATAGTATTGTGAAAAATATTGAAATTGCTATCAAGTTAAAAATATCTTTATCAAAAAATCTTTTGCTTTTATACAACGCATACATGGCGCCAACTAAAATGAATGAAATTGTGTATTCACTTACTCTCTTGAATGTGGTTAGTCCTGGTATCAAATTCATTCCCTTGTATGAAAGTATGTGGAGAGTGTCAAGACTTCCAACAAAAAAATATGATATACCGATAACGAGTGGATACCTGTTTTCCATAAACTGGCGAGTATTCCATGTGATAGCAAAAATAATGAACGCTATAACTATACAAAACAACTCCATAAGTGTGTAATACACTAAATACCCATGAAGACGGCTTAAACATAAAAGAGAGTGTTCAAAAAACTGTGTCATGAAGTCTAATTAGAGAGCATTTTTTGGAAAGTATATTTTCAGAAACTGCCTAACTGAATTATATTATCAGTTATAACAAAAAGGAGGCATGACACAATGA
>JADFXG010000016.1 GCA_015233895.1 Nitrospirota bacterium
CTGCAAAGCCCTTTCCATGTTCTCCGGCTCGTGCTGCCTCAATTGCCGCATTAAGTGCTAACAAATTCGTTTGACGCGCGATTTCCTCTATAATAGATATTTTACTTGCAATCTCTCTCATAGCAACGACCGCCTCGTCAACAGCCTTTCCGCTTTCAAGAGCATCCTGTGACGCTTTTCCTGACATCCGCTCTGTCTGGTGGGCGTTGTCAGCGTTTTGTTTAATATTAGAGGCCATCTCCTCCATTGATGAGGAGACCTCTTCAACTGAAGCCGCCTGCTCCGTAGCACCCTGGGAGACAGTGTTGGATGTCCCGCTTAACTCCATACTGCCAGAGGATACATTCTCTGCTGATGCACTTACATCTTCTATAACTCCTTTTAGCTTTTCCACCATTGTGTCCATTGCTGTCAGCAATAGTCCTGTTTCATCCTTACCGGTAACATCTATGGTTAATGTTAGATCACCATCAGCTAAACTATTAGCAACATTTACAGCCTTGTTTATAGGTTTTATGATACTACTGATTATCCACCATGCAAATGCAAGCGAAAGTAGCAGACACAATATCACGGCAGTTATTGATAACGTACGGGAATTAGAATAAGTTTTCTCATTTTCCGCCTCCAATTCTTTTGCCACACGTTTTTGCAGTTTTACCAAATCGTCAACACTTGCTTTAGCCTGAGCGTAGAGAGGTAACACGGTTTTAACGACAAACAGGTTGGCATCATTAAATTTCCCCTCTTTTAGAAATGTTGCACAAGGCTTTAACCCCTCATTTACAAATTTAGTCCTGGTTTCTAAAAACTTCTTTGCCAGTTCGCTTTCCTCTGGAGTTAAGTTTGTAGCCATATAATCTTTCCAAATTTTAGAAATATCCTCAATATTTGCATCTACTTTATCTGTATGTTTAGTTATGGGGTGGTCGGCGTTATGAACCTTGCTCACCTCTATGTTAGGGTCGTGAAACGAGGCAAGAAGCAACTGCTGTACATTTTCACGCATCTTGTCATTTATTACAGCTAACTGCTCAAGAGGTACCATTCGGTCAGCGTACAGGTTGTCGAAATTAGCTTTTATGCTCTTTGATGAAGTTATCCCTAATACACTGAGAACAATAATTATTACCGACATGAAACCCACAAGCAAATACAGCCTGGTACTGATTCTTAGATTTTTAAACATTTACTCCCTCCATAAGATAATCTTTACGTTATATTTGCACCTACCCTTTTCAGTTTGAAACATCTTCTAAACAACAATTGTTTCACTTTCTATCGCCTCAAAAATGCTAACATTTCTGTTTAACCATTTGCAAATTATTCATTAAAAAATTTTTTCTTTTTTATCATTGTTCTGATATACTACAGATTCGATGGATATTTCTCACAAAATGTATACGGATTTTGGCAACTTAAGAAATCCTGCATATTTTAATGTCAGCTAAACGTGAATTTTTGATACAACCAGCTAAGAGATTCTTAGCGGATGTAAAAAACAACAGATATATGCTCTGGTGCCTCGTTGTGAGAGACTTTAAAAGCCGCTACACTGGGTCATTTATAGGGTTTTTCTGGGCGGTCATTCAACCCATTGTTACTGTTATTACATACACTTTTGTGTTTTCTTTTGTCCTAAAGGTTAGGTTAGGGCCTGCTGCAGGGTCACAGAATTTTGTCTTGTGGCTTCTCTGCGGATTATCTCCCTGGTTGTTTTTTTCTGAAAACCTCATACGCTCTGTCGGCATTCTTAGTGAAAACAAAAATTTAATAACTAAAAGCCTTTTCCCCTCAGAACTATTACCCTTTAGCATACTGCTTTCCAATCTTGTTAATCACCTCATAATGGGAGTTATAATTGTAATAGCCGTCCTGATTTATCAAAAAAACATTACCTTGCTGTTTTTTTATTTTCCGGTTTATCTTTTTTTCCTGAGTCTCGCCTCTTTGGGAATCAGTTGGCTTATATCAAGCATTAACGTTTATGTCAAAGATATTGGACAGATTATCATCGTGCTAATTAACCTTTGGTTTTTTTATACCCCTATCGTATATGAGCCGTCTATGGTGCCGGCTAATATGCAGTTTTTTTTGAAACTGAACCCTATGTACTTTGTAGTGGATGGTTATCGCCTAGCATTTCTTGGTTTAGAGCATCCGCAATGGAAAGGTATGCTTGTTGTTGGAGTGACAAGTGTTTTTATTACTATTTTGGGAGCTCTTGTGTTTAAACGCCTGAAACTTGATTTTGCTGAATTACTGTAGGGACGACAGTGCATGGATAAAGCAATATCTGTCATAAATATCAGCAAAAAATACAGGATTTTTTCATCTCCGCGTGACAGACTAAAAGAAATGTTTCATCCTTTTGGGAAAAAATACCATCATGAGTTTTGGTCTTTAAAAAATGTTTCTTTTGATGTGCAACGTGGAGAGGCGGTAGGAATTTTAGGTAGAAACGGCTCAGGTAAAAGCACACTTCTTCAGATAATTTGCAGTATTATAAGACCTACTGAGGGACAGGTACAGGCTAACGGACGAATCTCAGCACTGCTGGAGCTTGGTGCCGGATTTAACCCGGAGTTTTCAGGCCGGGCTAATGTGTATATGAACGGCGCTCTAATGGGCTTTAATAAAGCTGAGATGGATGAGCGGATAGAGAGTATCGAAAAGTATGCAGACATCGGCGAATTCATTGACCAACCCATGAAAATATACTCAAGCGGTATGTTTATACGTGTTGCATTTGCATGTGCAGTTAATGTTAAACCGGATATTTTGGTTGTAGATGAGGCACTTGGAGTTGGCGACATATTTTTTCAACAAAAATGCATGAAAACTATAAGGGAAATAATTGGAAATGGCACTACCTGTCTCTTTGTATCCCATGATCTTGAGTCAATTAGAAAGCTCTGTGACAGGGCAGTGCTGCTAAAAAACGGAGAGGTGGACTACATAGGGCAATCTGTTGAAGCAGTAAGCCGGTATGCTGGATCCTTTGACCAAAAACGCTCTGTTAAGAAACGCTCTGTCAAACCTGTCTCTCAATCATCACCTGGACTTATGAGCCATGACGAGATTATTGCCCACAATGTTATCCCAGCAGGTGCACCGCGTCACGGTACAGGTGGCGGTGCTGAAATAATTGCCCTCCGGGTTACAAACTCTGACGGACTTGATACACTTCATGTGGACATGATGCAGTCGCTTATGTTTAACTTTTTGATTCGAATCAAGGAGCCGGTAACTGATATAAATGTAGCCGTTACACTGTTTGACAGGATGGCAAATTTCATCTTTGGTGGAGGGCCAAGACAGCTTGGAATGCGGCTTCCTGATATGGATCGCGGCGCTGTCTGTGTTGTTTGCATTGATATACAATTTACAATAAAACCTGGAGAATACACCTTTGGCGCTGGAATATCAGAACCGACTTACAACTTTATTGATGAGGCATTCAGCCACGACAGAGTGGATTCCCTGGGACCTATCACAGTAACGCAGGATCCCTCCGAAATGCTCCCCTTTCACGGTCTCACTAAGCTTCCGTTAAAGGTTTGGTTTTCTAAACCCTCTAACTCATCAAATGTGCAATTAGCCAGCACTGATAACACAAATGGTGAGGCGCCATTAACTGCTACAAATCCTGAGTTTGCATCAACCATTTCTGAACTATTTAAGAAATATCGCCCTAAAAAAATAATTGAAACCGGTACATATCTCGGCCATGGTTCTACTTCGATTATTGCATCGGCTATTAAAGAGACCGGACTTGATGATGCCGTGTTTTACTCTATCGAGATAAACCCGGATTATTACAAAGCAGCCATTCAACATCTTACTGATAACAGCCTTATAGACAAGGTTAAGCTCTTAAACGGTCTGTCAGTACCACGAGTGTCTCTCCTTACAAAAGACGAAATAGAGGACAAATTTGTCAGAAATCTGCATTATTCTGGCATTTTTGTTGATTATACAGAATCCCAAAGAGCGGAGCGATATTTTAAGGAAACTAATTTCCCTGACCTTACAGATGATTTACTTGGAAAGTGTCTTACAGAGTTTTCTTATATGCCAAACCTCGTGCTCCTTGACACTGCCGCACATATAGGGTATGTGGAGTTTGAGTACCTGATAAAACGCCTGCTTGCTACCTGTGTCATAATCTTGTGTGATTGTTTTCACGTTAAACACTACAGCAGTTATCTTTACATGAAGACCGACCCCAGATTTGAATTTATTAAGGTTTCTGAGGATGGGTTTGGCTTTTGTGTAGTTGTGTTTACACCGTAGAGAGATAGTTTTGAATTTAATTCAGGCATTAGAAAATGCAAACAATGAGTTCATCCTGTGGATCAGAACTGATTCTATAGGTGACACAGTTCTATCAATCACTATGCTTGATGAGATAAAAAAAGTGTACCCACAGCTTAAAATAGCAGTACTTTGTCAAAACAGTATACGTGAACTTTATGAACCATGCCCTCATGTTAATCATATTATTACTTTTGATAAACAAAGGGCTCTTGCTGAAATTCCCTACAGGGACGATATAATCCTGAGCATTCACCAACTTAAACCGCTTTTTGCCTTTAACAGTCAATACTCAAGAGAAAGCATCTCAGATACTTTTACTGTTTATAGCGGCGCTAAGTACATCGCAGGGTTTAGCGGTAACACGTGCAATATGGAGGAAACTGAAAGAGATGCAAATAACGCACTCTACACTGACCTGATAACATCTGGCGAAACTCATAAAAGTGAACTTAAACGTTACGTAGATTTTCTCTCAGCGCTTGGAATAACTGTCAACTCTCTTAAACCCCGTCTCTACACAAATCTTGATGACGAAAAAATAGTCTTTGAAAAAATATTTGATAGTTTTGGATTAAAAACCTACAAACCCATAGTGATTTTGCCATCTGCTCAGAGTTCTTACAGGATTTATCCAAGGTTTCTTGAAGTAATGGAGGGACTTAAGGATTTCCCGCTTATAATAGCAGGCGGCACAGATATGGTTGATTTCGGACGAAAACTCGCTGAGGACTTTTCAGGCACCTGCTTTGATCTTTGCGGTAAAACAACTTTAAGACAAACTGCCGCTCTTATCTGTAAATCAAGACTTGCAATATGTTCAGAATCTGCAGCAGCACATATTGCATGTGCCGTAGGCACCCCAAATGTAGTCATACTTGGCGGAGGCCATTTCGGCAGGTTTATACCATATTCCAACCTGACTTCTACCGTCTCACTGCCCCTTAACTGCTATGGCTGCGGATGGACATGTACTCATGAAGATTCCTTTCAGTGCTTAAAAGATATTGAGCCAAAGAGTGTCATCTATGCAGCAAGGCTAGCTCTTAATGGTATCACCCTAAAACCTAAGATTTATCTGCAAAGCGGCTTATTAAATCCGGATGTAGCAGTGTCGGATGTTATTGGTAAATTAGTCTCAGACGTTGATATTATAAACATACCTGAAAGCCTCGAGGAAATTTATAACATACCAGGTTCTTATGAAGCTGTTAAACAGCATTTGCCTAAGATAACCATTGTAACGCCATCTTTTAATCACGCAGCTTTTCTTGAGGAGTGTATTCTGTCTGTGATTTCTGAAGGCTATCCCAATTTGCAATACATAATAATGGATGGCGGCAGCTCTGACGGCTCTGTGGAAATAATACAACGATACGAAAAATACTTAAGCCATTGGCAGAGCGCTCCTGATAACGGACAGTACGAGGCAATAAATGAGGGCTTTAAACTTGCCGATGGTGAGATAATGGGCTGGATTAACTCTGACGATAAACTTCACCCGGGAGCTCTTTGGACAGTAGCCAGGGTTTTTACTGCTTGCGTACACGTTGAATGGATAATGGGCAGACCCACAGTGTGGGCAGCTAGTGGTAAATTAGCTAATGTTGTAAACCCCATTCCTCAGTGGTGCAGAGGGTACTATTTAGAAGGAAAAATCGGCCCCCCTCACATTCAACAAGAATCTACCTTCTGGAAATCGTCACTTTGGAAAAAAACCGGAGGCTACATTGATCCCACTCTTAAGTACGCAGGGGACTTAGAACTATGGACAAGGTTTTTCCGGTACGCCAGGCTTTATAGCGTGGATGCACTTTTAGGTGGCATTAGGTCTCATCCCAACCAAAAGACCTGGCAGGAGGGCATAAGCTTATATAACGAAGAGGCTGAGCAGATTCTTAAAAGAGAAAGGGAATTTTACGAAAAATCAGGGGAACCTCTTTTATCGCCCCCGGAGATCATTATACCCGACACTCTTAGCCACACCCTCTTATACAACTACATACCAAACGATTTAGAAATTAGTAAAAAGTCTCTAAAAATTCATGTCGCGTTTTCAGGACTTGGCGCTGGCAACATTGGCGATGAGGCTATGATGCTCGGGTTCTTATCGCTTTACAAATTACCACAAGGAACAACTATTGAAGTGTGGGACAAAAAAGAACCTGCTCTTAAAGTGTTTACAGAGCGTTTTGAGTTTGTGGATTATACTGATATTGAAACTTGTCAGACACTCTGTCTAAATGCTGACTGTGTGTTTGTAGTTGGCGCCACAATTGTTACCGAGATGTTAAGTACCGATTGGCCTTTAAGAGTGTTGGGAGACAAGTACGATTTCTGTTCAACCCACGGCATTCCACTTCATGTTATCGGCACTGGAGTCGATATGATTTTTAGCGAGGAGGCTAAAAGCCTTTTTTATAAAGGGTTTTATAGAATAGATTCGTGGACAGTCAGAAGTGAAAGAAGCCGGCGGGTTTTATTGGGTCTTGGTATAAGTCCTGATAAAATAATTACTGCTGCTGATTTAGCATGGCATACTCCTATGGATGGTTTTGACCCTGACTGGGCAAAAAACTGTCTTATGTCTTTGGGTATTGATGTGGCAAGACCTCTTATAGGGGTTAATGTTGTCAATGAGAAGTGGACTGATGCACAACATATTAAAGAGCAAATAGCTGAAACCCTAGATGAATTGATAGAGAAACACGGGTTTCAGATAGCATTTTTTTGTAACGAAACCAGAGAGGGAAAATACTACGATAAAGAAGCGGCACTTTCAGTTATAAGTTTGATGAAAAACCCCGCTACCCTTGTTCCCAACATTTACTATACGCCTATACAGATGATTTCCATGCTTTCCTTTTGCCGTTTTACTATCTCCTTCAGATACCATTTTACGGTTTTCAGCATCCTTGCCGGCACTGTGCCAATCTCTGTTTTAAGAGGCGATAAACTGATTGAGCTCGTTAATGAGTTTAATGGATTACACACGGGACGGCCTGAAAACATTTCCAAAGTCAAAATACTTAACGCTCTTTCAAATGGCGAGCGGCTTTATAATAAGATAAAATTAACTCAAAAAATAGTAATCAAAACCCTGAGAGAAAGAGGATTTTTAAATACAGCGTTTATCAAAAACCTTAATTCAAATTCATTTGGTAAAAGGCGCATTCTTAATAAAACCAAATCTAAACCTACTCCCCCATCTCTTTTATGGGTGAGGATAGATTCAATCGGAGATGCACTACTTTCTATCGGTATGCTTTCAGAAATCAGGAAAAAGTATGATGGCTATAGGGTAACAGTTTTATGCCAAAGTCATGTAAAGGATCTTTATGAAACCTGTCCATTTGTTGATAACATTATCACTATAAATAAACATCAGGCAGCTCATGACGAGGTTTACAGAAATAGAGTGGTTAAAACTATCCGAGACGCAAACCCGGTAATTGCGCTTAATTCACAATACTCAAGAGAGCAGCTTTCCGATTTTTTCACAATCGAAAGCGCTGCAAGAGAAAAGGTCGCTTTCTTTGGTGATTCAGGTAATCACCTCTCTGTCGATATACGCGAAAAAAATAACCTTGCTCACTCTAAAATTATTGAAATCTACGACAAAAAAATAAACGAGCTAAGACGCAACGAGCAATTTTTAGTATCGCTTGCAATAAATACAAAACCTCTTACACCACAGATGTGGTTAACCGAGGAGGATGAGCGTTTTTGTAAAGACATGTTTAATATGTATAACGTTCTTCCAGAAAAGTTGATAACTATTGCCCCTGCTGCTCAGTTTAACTGTAAAGTTTATGACAGGCTCGATGAGGCATTAGACGGTCTCGATGATTATGACATCTGCGTCTTAGGCACTGATGATGCTGCACCTTCAGCTGAGAAAATCGAGCGACGCTTCAAAGGCCGCGTGTTTAATCTAACCACTAAAACAACGCTAAGACAAACCGCCGCCGTTATAAAAAACTCCACCCTGTTTGTGGGTCCTGATTCGATGGCGGCACACATTGCCTGTGCGTTTGATATTCCAAACGTGGTAATGCTGGGAGGAGGTCATCCTGGGCGTTTCTTGCCATATCATAAAACCACTACGGCTGTCTCACTGCCGATAAACTGTTATGGCTGCAACTGGGACTGCAGATATGGCACATATTATTGTATAAAGAACATAAAACCTGAGACTGTTAATTATGCCATTAAAAAAGCATTGTCTGAAGCTTTTGTTAGCAAACAAAATAAGCTCCCTGAGTGGGGAGTGACAACAGGCTGGCAGTTGGATGAACTCAGAGCAGACAACCGCAAACCACAGATAATCTTTGAATCACCATCCCTCTGGGACACTAACATAAAAGTGCCACGATGGAAACTGCCTGATGATTACATTAATTTAAATGAATTCAAAATAATATATACTCATGAAACTCCGAAGATGAATAAACACTTCTCTTTTAACAAAACTCCTTATGAATTTCTTGCCACTGCTATCGTTTCAACTTATAAGTCAGAAAGATTCTTAAGACAGTGTTTGACTGATTTATGCAACCAAACTATTTACAATCACCTTGAGATAATTGTTCTTGATGCAAACTCTCCGGAAAATGAAAGCTCAATTGTAGCTGAGTTTCAGAAAATTCACTCAAACATTACCTATATAAGAACGGGAACCAGAATTGGTGTTTATAGCGCATGGAATATTATGGTGAAACTTGCACGAGGAAAGTACATAACTCCGATGAGTACAAACGACAGGATAAGAACTGATGCATATGAAATTCTTGCTGGGTATCTTGAAGAGTTTCCAAATGTGGCTCTTGTCTATGGAAACACATATAAGACAAAAAATCCAAAAGATAGTTTTGACTCACACTCAATTCATAGTGAGTTTAGTTGGCAGGAGTATTCATACGAGGAGCTATTGCAGTGTAATATGGTAGGGCCTCATCCTATGTGGAGAGCCTCTGTACATTCTGAGACAGGACTTTTTGACGAAACCTTTGTCGCTAACGGTGATCAGGAGTTTTTCATTCGCCTTGGCAGCCGGTATGAGCTTATGAGTGTCCCAGAATATACGGGGGTTTACTGGCTTGCTCCTGATGCCTTATCAATGGAGGGTAAAACACCAGAAACGGAGAGCGAACTAGCGCACAAAAAGTACCAGCAAATGTATATAAAGCAGATGATAGCAAAATTGAAAAATACTGAGCGCCCAATTTATATTTGGGGTGCCGGAACTGCCGGTAGAATAACGTTATCTATTTTATCACGACTTAACATCTTGCCAACTGCTTTTGTTGATAGTGACAAAAATAAATGGGGCATTAAAACAGAGGATCTTACAGTTTATTCACCTAATGAAAAAGTAATATGCTTAGATGACACATCACCTCGGCCTTTTATCATTGTTGCCTCGCTTTATTTCCGTGAAATACTCATAGAGCTTAAACGTGCACGATATGTTAACAGAAATGACTTCTTTACCAATATCTATTCTATGAAATGGATATAGACACTACAGATAATTTGCAAGGAGAGCTACATTTTTAATATATCAAATATCTGGTTATTTGACAGAAAGGTTTTTTATGCAATAAACATAGGACTTAGAAATAATTTTTTTGACTCTGTAATGCCCTTTATAACATCAAAGCCTTATTTATTTTTTATCTTATATGTAATCATAATTTTAATAATAAAAATCAAAAAAGATATAAAAAACAAAATACCTGTTGACACACGAACCTTTATTGAGATACTAACAATCCCTCTCTTAACCTTTATACTTACCGATTGGCTTACAAACATTGTCAGAGTCAATGTGGATAGAATACGGCCATGTACAGCTCTTTCAGGTGTGCACCTGCTTGTAGGATGCACACAATCTTATTCTTTTCCTTCGGGACACGCATCTAATTCTTTTTCTTTTGCTATATCTTTGGTTTATTTTATGAGTGGACGTTTTAAAAAAATCTTGCTTATTTATCCAATATTTATGGCAACTCTGATTTCAGTTTCAAGAGTTTATGTTGGAGTTCATTATCCATTGGATGTTATCGGCGGGTTTTTCTCTGCCCTTGCTATAGCCTCTTTAGTTATCATGCTTTACAGGTCAGCTCAAACGTCATATAAAAAATCACCCTTTGAAACAATTTTGTATTATTCATTATTAGCCATTAGCATATTCAGAATATATTATATTTTAGACGGCCCGCTTGATTTAAGCGCTGATGAAGCTTTGTACTGGGACTGCAGCAGACATCCTGAGCTTAGTTACTACTCAAAAGGCCCGTTTGTTATGTATGTTATGTATGTCTTTACTCATTTGTTTGGTGTAAATGTTTTAGCTATCCGTCTGCCTGCTGTTATTTTTACTGCCCTTAGCAGTGTTTTTATCTTCAAACTTATACGACTCATCTACGGTCAAGATATTGAAAATGACAGCACTAAAAAAATTTATGAAAAGAATGATTTTGTTGCCTTATCATCAGCCCTAATTTTTCAGTTCATACCCTTGTTTGCTACATACGGAGTTGTTTTTACAATAGATTCACCTTTTGTATTTTTTTGGATAGTTTCAATGTACCTTCTTTACAAAGGTGCAGTGAAAGGTAAAGGTGGCTGGGTTTTACTTGGCATGTGTGTTGGACTTGGACTTTCGGCAAAATATATTATGGGCTTTTTTTATATTTGTTCTTTTTTGTTTCTCATATTTACTGGCAGAAAAGAAATGCTAAAAACACTAAAGCCATATATATCATTATTAGTAAGTCTTATATTTTTTAGCCCTGTAATAATATGGAATTATCAACATGACTGGGTAACGCTAAAACATACTGCTGGACATGCTCATCTTGCTGATGGCTTTACAATATCACCAATGAAGTTGCTTGAATTTATAGGTTCTCAGTTGGGTGTTGTTACTCCTGTTATTTTTGTACTTATGTGTATTGCATTAATCAAACTCTACAGGAGAAACAAAGACACAGAAAGCAGATTCCTTTTTTGGTTTTCAGCTCCTGTTTTCATATTTTTTCTAATAAAAAGCATACAAGGAAAAGTACAGGCAAACTGGTCTATGACAGCTTATGTTACTGCACTTATAGCGTTTTGCCGCTATTATTTATACAAGTCAGAAGGCCTGCCCTGGATGATGACATTCAAACACACACGTAGATTTGTAAAATCAGCAGTGATTGTTGCCGTTATAATAACGGCCATCAGTCATTACCCTCAAATTCTTAGACTTCCTGCTGACTTAGACCCTGCATCACGTTTACGTGGCTGGAAAGTGTTAGGTCATGCTGTGGATAAAACTCTTACAGAGCTAAAAAGAACTGGCGATGAGGTATTGATTTTTTCAGATAAGTATCAAGTGACATCTGAGCTTGCTTTTTATGTTAGTGGAAATCCTAATGTTTACTGTGCAGCGCTCGGACGCAGGATGAGTGAGTATGACATGTGGCCAGACATTAATGAAAGCACTAAAAGGTTAAGAGCACACAAACCGGACGTAAAAATAAACGCTCTTTATGTTACAGATACCGCTGATGCTGTTAACCCAATAGTCTCACAAGCGTTTGACAGATGTGAACAGACTGTTTTTAACGCAACAGAACGTGGACAAACTCTCAGAACATATTCTATATTTAAGTGTTATAATTTTAAGGGAATAAACGAAATGCGCCCTAATTCGTTTTAAACAATTATAAATATTCAGATTATGGAGGAACAGGAAAGTTGCATATAGGAATGATCGGAACCGGTTATGTTGGATTAGTGACAGGAGCGTGTTTTTCAGAGTTCGGTGTAACTGTTACGTGTGTTGATAAAGATGAGAAAAAAATTAAATCATTAAATAAAGGTGAGATTCCGTTTTATGAACCAGGGCTAAAAGATCTAGTTAACAGAAATGTTAAACAAGGTCGTCTTTTTTTCAGTACAAGTATTTCTGAAGCGGTTTTGAATTCACAAGCTGTGTTTATAGCAGTTGGAACACCACCTAATGAGGACGGTACGGCTGATTTGTCACACGTCTTTACTGTTGCCAAATCTATTGCAGAACATATAAATAACTATAAAGTTATAGTCACAAAGAGTACAGTACCGGTTGGCACAGGTAAAGCAATTATAGAATTGATAGCAAGTGTATCAGGCTCAAAACTTGATTATGATGTAGTTTCAAACCCTGAGTTTTTACGGGAAGGAGCAGCAATTGAAGATTTTATGCGCCCGGACAGGATAGTTATCGGCGCAGAGACAGACCGTGCTATATCTGTCATGAAAGAGCTTTACAGCCCTCTTTATTTAATAGAAACCCCTTTCGTTATTACTAACATAGAAACAGCCGAACTGATTAAATACGCAGCTAACGCTTTTTTAGCAACAAAGATATCATTTATAAATGAAATCGCAAATCTCTGTGATAAAGTCAATGCAAATGTCCATGATGTTTCAAGAGCAATGGGACTTGACGGAAGAATCGGAAAGAAGTTTTTACATCCGGGACCAGGTTTTGGCGGCTCATGTTTTCCTAAAGATACGAGAGCGCTAATCACTATAGCTAATGAATACAACGTTGACCTGAATGTCGTAACCGCAACCGTTAAAACAAATTATAAGCAGCGTGATATAATGCTTCAAAGAATTATTGCAACTATGGACGATGATGTCAATGATAAAACACTAGCCATTCTTGGACTTGCATTTAAACCAAATACCGATGATTTAAGAGATGCGCCAGCCATATATTTAATAGAACAATTGTTAAAAAGAGGTGCTAAAATAAGAGCATACGATCCAGCAGCAATGGAAAACGCAAAATCAATAATATCTGCCGTAACCTTTTGTACCGATGTTTATAGTACTATAGAGGGAGCCGATGCTACCGTACTCGCCACTGAATGGAACCAGTTCAGGAATCTTGACCTTACAATAATAAAGAATTTGATGACAGGACCATACTTTTTTGACTTGCGAAACGTCTATGAACCTAAAAAACTAACAGAACATGGGTTCATACATTTTTCAGTAGGCCGCAGATAACTCAGACAAACCAAAAAAATCTTATAAATCTCTCACCTATGCCTATTAATTGTTCCACGTGGAACAATTTTTAAAACTTGCAGTCAAAAGGTGTTCCACGTGGAACATTTCGTATGTAAAATTATTACACACCGCCAACCTCTCTGTAATTGACGCTATTGAACTTAAAGCTCAGGATGAACTTCTATATGGACAATACTATTTTAGCTCAACAGCAATGATTATACGCATATGATTTTTCGCGGTATTTGAGAAAATTAATAATCAGGTTTCATTTTATAGAAATAAAAGGAATGAATTTGCAACTTTACATTCTTTGTTTAATTGCTAACACAGCCTGATTTCTGAGGGTTTTTATGAATCTTAAAAGCTGGTGGCTTATTGAGATTTCATTTGCGTTAAGCTTCTCAGCATAGATAAGGCCAATTGGTGTCTTAAGAACTATTATGGGTATCAATACAAACGTCTGTGCATCTATTAAGTTTGTAAACCATGCTGGTATTTTTGATATTATTCTTGAATCAGTAATGTCTGAAATCAGTATATCCGCCCCTTGATTCAGCGCTAAATTAAAAACATCGTCAGAGTCTTTATCAATTGCGAATTTAAAGCTTTTGCCAATTTTAGTTAAATCCGGACCAAAGCCAAATCTGCCATCCATAAAAGGTTCCTTAGAGTTTCTTATACAAATTATAACTCTGTTAAACTTAAATCCTCTGAACAACACCTCAAGTATCATTCTGAGCACATCGTTTAAATTATAATCCTCAAGCAGTGTATTTGCTATCTCCTGTACACCTTTCATTAGCACTGCTTCAGGGTTGTCGTCAACTACGTCGTCAGAGTCCCCAGGTTGTATCTCAAGAAGGTGTATCCCACCGATGTCTTCATATTGTTTTTGAGGAATTATAATATCTTCAGGATATGAAATGCTGCTGCCCATATGTGCCAAATAAAAAGAAAGTCTCTTTAAAAATTTACTGTCATTTATGCCAAATTTAAAGTTTTTAGCGTAATCGAGGGTTTCTTTAAAAGACGATTCGAGAATTGTTATGATATCCTCTTCTTTTAAGTCAATACATCCTTTATAACTTGTGAGAAGTGAACTAACAGAACGTGCCCAAACCTCTGGTGTCTGATTTGCTCTATAAGTGATACTGCATATCTTGCTGGAAAATCCTGTTAAGCAACGCAGTTTATCCAGTTGAGTAAGGACACTGTGTTGTGTTTGTGTTGTGGTGTCCATGCAATATATTATGTCGGTTGAAAAATGCCAGCTTTTTGCTATATAAGCACCGATTTTTTCAAATGTAGTTCCCAATACAGAGAGCACTGCTGCATCCTCTGAGGATGGATCTTTCGCCTGTAGATCTTTTATTTTAAGGAATTCATCAGGTAAATAGAAAATTGTAAGAAGTTTGCCAAGATCGTGGAAGAAGGCACAAAGAAACGCTGCTTCAACATCCTCCACTGATGTTTGTTTAGCAACCTCTCTGGCTATTATTGCTGTCATAAAAGACATAACCATCCCCTCACGTAAATCATTTGCTATCCCTTTACTGCTTACATGCTCAAACAACATAAGTGACAGTGCAGCGTTTCTTACCTGATTAAAGCCCAATACATATACAGCCCTTGAAATTGTATTGATTTTCCCCTCAAGTTGATACTTAATGTAGAACACAGTATTAACCATTTTTAGCAGTTTATTAGATAGAGCATAATCGTTCAGGATGGTGTTGGCAAGTTCTGTGACAGAAACGTCACTCTCCGAGGATGTCTGTTTATTAACCAGTGCCACAGTGCGTCCCATAGCTGGAAAGTCACTATTAGAGAGTATCTTACTGTTTAACTTCTCTATCATCGGTATTTTTTTATCCATATTTATTGTCTAACTTGCCTGTCAGCAATTTTAACATTATTTAATTAAAAAATTCATATTGTCAAGTCTGTCAAATTTGTTGTAAGCTAACATTAATAATGGCAGTTTTGAAATGGCATTAACTCACATGGATGTAAGTGTAATAATTCCAACTATCAACGCCGCAGGTTCAATTAGAAAAGTAGCCGCCTCGTGTTTTAACCAAAAGTATGAAGACGGAACTCCGATAAGCACTGAGGTAATTGTGATAGACTCCTCATCGTCAGACAATACGGTTGAAATTGCAAGAGCTTTAGGTTGCAAAACAATTATAATCCCTGTCAGCGAATTTAACCATGGGGACACCAGGAACCGTGCAGCATCAATAGCCTCTGGCAGAGTCCTCATGTTTATGACTCAGGATGCCTTGCCCGTTAACGACACGCTTTTTGCAGCTATCTTAAAACCTCTCACTGACCCCCTTACAGCTGCCGCTTTTGCCAGACAGATTCCTAAAAAAAATGCGAATCCGGTAGAGTGCTTTAGCAGAACGTTTAACTACCCTGACATAGGAATGGTTAAAAGTAAAGATGTCATAGGGTTACTTGGTATTAAGACATTTTTCTTTTCAAATGTCTGCTCTGCCATCAAACGGGAGGCATTTACAGAGGCGGGTGGTTTTCCATCGGTCATCATGAATGAGGATATGATGATGTCATCTAAACTGATTTTTTCCGGCTATAATGTCGTCTATGAGCCAAGCGCTCTTGTGTACCATTCACACAATTTCTCGCTGATGCAACAGCTTAAGCGGCACTTTGATATTGGAGTCTCATTAAAGGAAAATAATCTGCTTAACTACGTACGCCCTGATGGTGAAGGACTGAGGTACTTTATGACCGGACTCAGACATTTCCTTAATGATGATACTCAACTCCCTACCCACAAGTTATTATGGCTTATCTACTTTATACTGCAGACAATTTTCAGATTTATAGGCTACACAGCTGGCACACACTACGAAAAAATTTCAAAGCCACTGAGAAAACACCTGAGTGGTCACCCGTCTTATTTTAAATAGAAGTTATTAACTAGTAAAAACCCTCTTGTATATATGGTCTATATGCTGAAAATATTCATTTAATTCAAACAGTTTATCAAGTATCTCATCAGAAAGAACAGCTTTTATTTCGCTATCACGACTAAGAAGTTCCTTAAAATCAATCCCCTCCTCCCAGCTTTTCATAGCGTTTCTCTGCACAATTTCATAGGATTTCTCACGTGTGAGTCCACCCTCTGTAAGAGCCAGAAGCACCTTTTGGGAATTAAACAAGCCGTAGCTTTTGTTTAGGTTTTTCTTCATAACCTCAGGATAAACGTTAAGTCCGCTCATTATACTCTTTAATCTGTTTAACATGTAGTTTACCAAAATGGTACTGTCTGGTATTATGACCCTTTCAACTGAGGAGTGGCTTATGTCTCTTTCGTGCCACAAAGCGACATTTTCCAGCGCTGCAATGGCATTAGCCCTGACAATACGCGCTAGCCCTGAGAGATTTTCACTCCCTATCGGGTTTCTTTTATGAGGCATTGCAGAGGATCCCTTCTGACCCTTACTAAAAGGCTCCTCAGCCTCCCCAACCTCAGTCCTCTGAAGATGACGTATCTCAACCGCTATCATTTCCACCGTTGCTGCCACTATCGCAAGGGTTGACATGTAATGAGCGTACCTGTCCCTTTGAACCACCTGTGTGGCAACGGGTTCTGGTGTAAGCCCAAGTTTACTTAAAACCATTTCCTCTATCTTTGGCGGTATAGAGGAAAATGTCCCGACAGCACCGGAAAGCTTTCCAACAGAGATTGTTTCCTTTGCTTGTTCCATCCTTTGCAGGTTTCTTTTCATTTCCTCATACCAAAGGGCAAACTTAAGCCCAAACACCATTGGTTCGGCGTGAATCCCGTGGCTTCTGCCGATGCACACAGTCTCCTTATGCTGGAACGCCTGTTCCTTAAGAACGGTTGACAAAGCCTTTATGTCATTTATGATTATGTTGGCTGCATCAATCATTAAAAGAGCGTTAGCAGTGTCTAAAATGTCGGACGATGTCAGTCCCTTATGAATGTATCTTGACTCAGGCCCCACAAACTCGGCTACAGAAGTTAAAAACGCAATAACATCATGCTTTACCTGAAGTTCGATTTCATCAATCCTCTTTGAATCAAAACCAGCCTTTTCTTTAATAATTTTCAGGGCTTCTTTTGGAATTTCACCTGCTTCAGCCCATGCCTCACACACAGCAAGCTCCACCTGCAGCCATTTTTCATACTTAGCTTCAAGCTCCCACAGCTTGCCCATCTCCTGTTTTGTATATCGTGGTATCATCTTTCTGTAACACTCCTCATTATTTTAAAGTCATATTGTATTCTATATTTTGAATCTTTTGCAAATTAAAGTTTTTTAACCTACATACGGTAAACTATTACAAAAACTTCGATAAATTAATTATAATAAGTTTTACAGGATAGACAAACAGCACGTATGAGGAGACTTTCATAATGGGATTTAACCCTAAAGATGTTTTCAAAACCACACTGCCTCAGGATGATCCATATGATCTAAATTTTGCATCAGCCAAATCACAGATGAAAGTCCTTGTCATTAACTGCGGCAGCTCGTCGCTTAAATATTCACTGTTTAATATACCTGAGAGCCGTCCACTTTTTGAGGGTTTGATTGAAAAAATAGGCTCAGCTACGCCACTCCATAAAATTACAACAGCCGGAGGGAGCAAAGAGTTACCGTGCGATGTAAAAGATATTGCTGAGGCGTTTCAGAAAATGGAACATGCCCTTATCAGTGATGAGTTCGGCGCTCTGAAATCCTTAAATGAAATACAGGCTGCTGGACACAGAGTGGTTCATGGCGGGGACAGGTTTTCAGCCTCCATTGTTATAGACAAGCAGGTTAAAGATGCCATACGGGACTGCAGTGTGTTTGCCCCGTTACATAATCCTTATAATCTTGCTGGGATAGAGGAGATGGAAAAGCTCCTTCCCGGTGTTCCCGGCGTTGCTGTATTTGACACGGCATTTCACCAAAGTATGGCTGAGCATGTTTACAGGTATGCTCTGCCGTATGCGCTGTGTAATGAAAAACACATAAGGCGATATGGTTTTCACGGTACAAACCATAAGTATGTTTCACTTGCGGCGGCTATGTATTTGAAAAAACCAATAACGGAGTTAAAATTAATAAGCTGCCATCTCGGTAACGGCACCTCTATGTGTGCGATAGACGGCGGACTGAGCGTTGATACAAGCATGGGGCTTACTCCCCTTGAGGGGCTGATAATGGGTACAAGGGGCGGTGATATTGACCCAGGCGTTCTCCTATATCTAATGCGAGAGGGCAGCACTGCCGCAGAAATAGACTCGCTACTTAACAAAGAAAGCGGGCTAAAGGGAATAACCGGTTTAAGCAATGATATGAGAGAGGCGTTGAGTCTTTCAGAGGATGGTAATGAGAGGGCTATGTTAGCAGTCTCCATGTTTGTCTATAGAATAAAAAAATACACTGGGGCGTATATTTCGATTTTGGGCGGTCTTGACGCATTTATCTTTACCGGTGGTATCGGAGAAAACTCAGATGTTATCCGCAGCCGTGTTTGCACTGGGCTGGAACATATAGGGATACATCTTTCCGGGGCCCGCAATAAAGAGGCGCGGGCAGTACGGGGTAATGTGGTTGATATATCGGCTAATGGTTCGTCTCCCTGTATTTTGATAGTTCCGGCGGATGAGGAGCGGATGATTACACGAGAGACAATTCACGCTCTTGAGAGGCATCAATAGAGCTTGTTCACTGTTCAAACAAATCCAGTACAGAGGCCATATCAGCGGGGATTTCGCTTTCAAACTCAAGGAGTTTTTTTGTCACAGGATGGATAAACCCTAGCTGTGCTGCGTGAAGCATCTGTCTGGGTATTGCTACTGTAATCCCCTTTATCCTGATGCTGTCTTTATTGCCATAGCAGGTGTCACCTAAAAGTGGATGCCCTAGGGCTGAAAAGTGTACCCGTATCTGATGAGTTCGTCCGGTAGAGAGCCTCGCCTCAATCAGCGTTGCCCCGGCATATTGCCGCAAAACTCTCCAGTTTGTTACTGCAGCACGGGGATACCTTGACCTTGTTGACATCTTCTTTCTGTCAGTTGTTGAACGGCCAACAGGGAGTGTCACAACACCCGCATTTTCTTTAAATTTGCCATAAATCAACGCCTTGTAAGAACGGATAACTTCTTTATTTTTGAATTGCTCTGCTAAAGCATAATAGGACTCATCATCCAATGCTACTACCACAAGCCCAGAGGTGTCCTTATCTATCCTGTGCACAACACCCGGCCTAAGTGGTGCGCCCACTGTAGCATGAGTTTTTACTTTCATAGCAAGCGCATTCATAAGGGTGCCACTGCTATGGCCCGCCCCCGGATACATCGGCATATCAGGCGGTTTATTGACGACAACAACGTGATTGTCCTGATACACTATATCAATACATATGTCCTCAGGAATTAATTGCTCAGTTTCGTCAGAGCTTGCATCTGAAACCGTTACCATCTCACCGGCTCTTAAACTGTACCCACACTTAACAGCAACATCATTTACCATGACAGCATCTAAGCCAGAAAGTTTGCTGATTTTTGAACGGGTAAGGCCTGTCTTTTTTACTAAAAAAACGTCAAGTCTCTCTCCGGCATCGGCAGGTTCTATTGTAAAACAGTGTTCCATTAGCTGTAATAGAACTTATGCACGGAACTTTTAAAGGTTGGCAAGAAGGAGTTCTTTCAGACGTCTCAGAGCTTGTATCAGAGCTCCGGTTCTTCGTAGAAGTTTGTGGATTATTTCATTTTTACTTATTTTGTTTAATAGTGCTATAACCAGCATCTTTGCAGTTATCACGTAGTTATCTTCATCTGTTATTTCACAAATTTTTGCCAGATCATACTTGTCAATTTTCTTTAAAAAATTAACCAGATTCTTGTTTTCAACTGAAACCTGTTCGATAACCTCAAGACAGTCAAGGCTGATGTTTGACTTCAGGACAAACTTTAAACTCTCCTTCATCTGAGGAGTTATGTTCCTTGCTATGAAATCATCCGGATTCTCTGGCATTGCAGTATGTAAGGAATCATCATTACCTTCTGAGAGGTTATCTGTTTCATCAGCCATGACAGCAGCTTTTAATTTGTCCACTGCATCATCTAAAAGAGCACTTTCGGTGGTTGATAAGTCCTTATATGTAATGGTCTTACCGGAGTCCTTTAGTTTATTTACCGGACTTTTCAATTTCACAACGGAGCCCTTTCCACCACTCTTCGCTGCTTTATGAGTTTCGGCTTTCTTGTTTTGTTTTTTTAAGCGGGAGCCGCCATCAATCATCAATTTTTTTATTTTATTCGGCACTGTATCGAAACTTCCTTCCCAAATTTAGTAAAATTATCAGAAGCCTGCGCTCCCCGAGGAAAGTCAAACACCGGAATACCAGCCATCTGTGCCTGATTGATTGATTCCCTTTCATATATTTTGGTTTTCAATATTCTGTCCTTATAGTCAGAGAGTTTTTCCTCTATGACCTCATTTGTTAGTCTTGCGGCCTTTTTTACTCTCGATAACACAATGCTCCAGTTATCATCCAGTGCACCCTCTCTGACCTCCTTCAATTTCAGAATAAAATCAGCCAGACCGTCTATGGACCGGCTTGAGGGTTCACACGGTATAAGGCAATAATCCACCACCATAAGCGTGTTTTCAATAAGCGGGCCCAGTGACGGCGGACAGTCTATAATTACCAGATTGTAGGTTTTGTTTTTATAAATTGAATCCATTGATTTCATAAGACGGCGTTCACGCTTAAAAGAATTATAAAGTGTCTCATTAACAAGACTTAAGCGTATGTTAGCAGGAGCAATATCGAGATTCTTTACAGGAGTTTTCTGTATTATGTTAGAAATATCCTCTTGATTTGAAAGGATATCAGCCATCGAACGGTCATTGTATCCAACCTCCACGCCTATGCCTGGTGCTACGTGTCCCTGCGGGTCCATATCAACAAGCAGAACCTTGAGCTTTTTTCTAGCAAAATAAGTTCCCAGATTAATTGTCAACGACGTCTTGCCTGTACCACCTTTGTGGTTAGCTAGGCATATGGTTACCAAACAGCATCCCCCTCTGCACAGATTTATATATCAACCTTATAGTAACAAAAATTTGCAGTAGCTGTCAATAACACTTTGAATTTAAGCAAATTATGTTTAGTGCATCACTTAAACGCGCACATCAACAATATTACCGGTTCCTTCAGGGTTCTGCGCATTTTGTGCCTGCGGCTGGCCTGCTGCCATTGAACTTTGCACTAATTTCAAAGCCATCTGACCCTCGGCTTTCATTTGATCCAGAGCTTTTTTAGCTACCAACATGCCCTGCTGAGCACCAAGTGAAGCCGAAATATTTGCTCCGCTTACATCCATTTAACCGTCACCCCCTGTTGTTAGCAATAAAGATCTACCGTAAAGTCTTTAATCCTCTATCGGTTGATCGGAGCACAAACTTTAATTTATGAAAATTTTTTCTTTTAACAATCAATTTTTTTTGGCTGTTTATCAGTTTTTACACAAAACCAATTCAAGATTGTAAATAATTATGTATGAGTACACGTAAAAAAAAAAGGAAGGGTTAAGTAACAGTGATAAAATTAGGTGACGTAATATTGCCAAATGACTTGACATGGCCTAACTGGTTTGAGTGGACAGGGATATCTGAGACAGTGGAAAGAACTCTCAGCGGTGACGTCGTTATTTATGGAACTGAGATTACCGGACAAATCATAGACCTTACCAGTGGCAGCGATTACGGATGGATTACGTACAAGGACTTAAAGATGCTTGTTGATATGGCAAGTGTTTATGGAGAGACTTATGAGCTTAATTATAATGGAGATACATTTACCGTGCGCTTTCGCCATGAAGATTCCCCTGTTTTAGAGTTTACGCCGGTAACAGATGCGGCTGAGTTCATAGACAATGACTATTTCTACGGTGTTATAAAGCTTATGGAGGTCTGATGAAAGAAAGTATTGTATGGGGTGATAACTGTGACGACAGTAAAATCATTAGTTATTTTGACACAATTAAAGGCGCGCAGGTTACAATTGTGCGACGTGAAACAAACGTGGGGTTAGCAACCCCAGGCATATTGAGCGATGTCTTAGAGAGTATCAGTTTTTGCTTTAAAAGCAACCCGTTCCCATTTTCAGAAATCATAAATCTTGGAAATGGACTGTTCCCATCTCATATGAAGGCATCTATTGCAGCAGAAAACACAGATACAAACATGATTGGCGTATTTGAATACTACGATGCAAGGCGGATGGCTACAATTAGCTTTTTATATAACGCTGGTTTAGAGACTAAACCCGTGATAGCACTTCAAATATTATTTGATACGCGGTATCCGGTATCACTGTCGTCAATTTTCAGTGTTGAACAGAAAACCTTTATAGGAATGCCTCGCGGCTTTAGAGGTGTACCAGTTTCACAATTTGAGGGGTCAGCGACCCCCGTGTCTGTAGCTCTGAAAAAAGGTTGCAGCGGCTGTGGCAAAGGGAGTGTCAGTTTAGAAAATGTAGTAGATAAAGGAGGAGTAACAAATGTCAGTAACAAGGAGTGATATATCTTATGTTAAACCGGCAACTGTAACCGACACAACAGCAAACGGAGGGAGGGCTGGATATACTACAATAACAAACCGTCAAAAGCATAACCTGTTTCCGCGCGTAACACGGCCGGAACGTATTGATGGAAAGACTCGGTATCGGAAGTTCTTTTTGTGGAATAAAAACAGCAGCGGCGAAACTGCAGCCTCAGTGCTGTCTTACTTAATCTTTCCATCCCCGGCTGGAGACAGATTTTACATAGCGGCAGGTACTCAGTCAGATACACAAAATGATCTCGACTCAAGCTACAACTGGGCAGGCGGAGGCTCCCTTAACTCGGCTATTACAGCCGGAGCACAACAGATATCCATCCTGTTTGAAAACAATGATTTCTACATTGACAACGGACAGGTAATTGTTATAAACAGCCACTTTCTGACATCGCAGACAATGGACTCTGATGTTAAAGCCTTTGACTCAGTTTATTATAATGGCTCCAGGTGGATAAAACAAACCCCGTCAGACACCGAAGATGAAGATATGTATCCGTACGGAACATATCTGGGCAGCAACAAGGTATTTAGCTATAACACAAATGGAAACCTTGAATACCTTACATCGCAAAATAACAGCCACAGCGCCGAGGTTTTAGGCGCTGGTACGGGTTCCCAAACTTCTTTTACCGGCACAGTATCACATACGCCGGTTAAACAATCCACTGTAGTCATAAAATATTCAATTGGGAGCGTGCAATATCAAGCCACAACAAACAGTTCAGGTACGATTTCAGGGACATCCATAAGTTCAGGTACGATTTCAAATGCCGGAGTATATTCAATAACATTTTCAACAGCACCTGATAACAGCACAAATGTAACTGCTGACTACACAGAACAGTCATGGAGTTGGAGCGGAAATGTGTTAACGGTTAAAACTGTGGAACAGGTTGCTAATAGCTACAGCACATCAGGTACGTACAGTGCTGTGGGACTTTCACTGGGAGATATAAAAACTTCTGCAGACAACAAATCAATATCGGGTTCTGGAACGTTTGACTTAACGAAACTGACACTCGACAATGAGGGCACAATCGAGGACACATGGACTTTTACTTTTACATCAGCAACAGCGTTTACATGTTCGGGTACATATGCAGGCAGTGTTGGCACAGGTAGCATTAACTCTACGTTTACGCCTAATAATGGCAACGTTGCTAAGAAGTACTTCTCAGTCCCTACAAATGCCTGGGGCGGTACATGGGCAACAAATGACACGATGCAATTTAAGACACATCCTTCAAAATCGGCTCTCTGGCTTAAAGAGATAGTGCCGGCAGGCACATCTGCCTATTCAGAAAACGGGGTGTGCATGGAATTGTACGTAGAATAGTATAATGAGGGAGAGGTCATTATACTCTCCCTTAACCCCTCTTTCTCTTACAAATCTGGAATAATTCCTGTTAATCTAAAAACCATAGTGATTACCGTCATTACAAGTATATCCAGCAAGATTGCGTTTAGGATTGGTAGTGCCCTGAAAACATGACATCCCTAATGATTCACATGTTACAGAGTTACCGGTTATTTCCATTTTCAGGCCATATGAGATACTACTACCGCTTGTATCACCTGCTATATTAACTGAGGTTGAACCTGATTGAATACTTTGGCCTGTGAAAGTTAATAGTGCTGTTTGTTTGCCTGATATAGAAATTGTTGTTGAATTAGCAATCTGAGCAGGCGATGTGGATGAATTATTAGACATTACTGTGAAGGCGGCTGTAGCGCTGCCTGTTGTAGTGTTTGAGAGCCAGCAGTAAGTAACTGAATTGGTATGAGTATTCAAAAAAGGTAAATTGTACGTTGCGGTGCCTGCTTTTACATCCATTTGCCAGGATGTAAAAATAATTAAGGTTTGTATCATAATTATAAGAATTTTTAGCATAGCAAGCCTCCTGCTTTAATATTAAAAATCGTAATGGTTTTTGTTGTCATTACAGGTATATCCCTTAAGGTTTCTTCTGGGGCTGGTAGTGCCCTGAAAACATGACATCCCTATTGATTCACATGTAGCATCTGTGCCGATTGTTGTTAAGAGCATTTTAAGCGCATAAGATATGCTGTTTCCGCTTATGTCGTTTGATAAATCAACAGATGTTGCGCCTGATGTAATACTTAGACCATTGAAAGTTAACATTGTAGTTTTTTTCCCGGCTATGAAAATATTTGTTGAACTAGCAGTCTGAGACGGCAATGCAGATGAGTTGTTTGACATAACAGTAAAGGTCGCGGTAGCGGTTTCCGTCAGGGTGTTTGAAAGCCAACAGTAAGTGGCTACATTGGAATTTGTATTTAAAAACGGTATGTTGTATGTGACTGAGGAACCGGCATTATTAGCTGAAGATGAGTTAAGATACGCGGAAAGCCCATAGTTGTAGTATGATTTTGCAAACTTACCATAAATAGCAATTCTGGTAGAGCTGTTACAGGAGTTGGATGTATCACTGCCATACAATTGACCGACAATTTTACCGGATGACTTTAACATAAGAGGGGAGCCGGATGACCCATTTTCAATTATCCCTGAGGTAAAATTTATTGTTGCAAAACCTTCATTATTTATGCCACTCCATAAAATAGAAGTTGAGTAAACTGAGCCCTCGGCAATTCTTTCATAACTGCCCTTCGGATAATGAATACCATCCACTGTTTCGCTAATATCGTTAGTAGTCCAGCCAAGATAATATGTGCCCGCAGGAGGGTTGCTATGAAGCTTAAGTAGCGTAAAGTCAGTGCCGTCAGAAGCAGATGTGCCTGCAATATAATCAGAACCATCTACCCATGATGTATTTGAAATACTTGGTACTGTACCGTTACATAAACTGGTTCTGTAACCGAAATAGGCAACAAGAGTGCTGGCTTCTGTGCCGGAGGATATACAATGGTTGGCTGTGAGAAACCAGTTTGTGTTAGAGGCGGCTGTGTCGGCTATCATGGAGCCTGAGCAAAGGTAGCCACCGTCGCTTTTTTCAAAATAAATTAAAGCCACTGCGTTTTTATATGATGCGGCTGTCGAGGATGAGCAATTTACGTCAACATTACAAGAGAGCTCTGAGGAGTTTGTGCCCGTACTTAGAGGATTAATAAAACCATAACTTATTTTATCAATAACAAGGTCTGAGACATCGGCAAAATTGTCTCCCACTACCTCTACAAAAAGAAAATCCCCTGCTACCGGAGGTCCCCAGAATCCGTCCCCCTTATGTTTGGTGCTATTGTCTGTCACAGGCCCGCGTGCCGAGGACTGTCCATCCACACCATAAATAAACACGCTGACATTTGATGGAATTGTTAAAAAGTGTGGCCTGATAAACACAGCATCCTTAGCATAGATGGCTACGCGCTTTGAACTTAAACCGCCCTTTGTTTGTAATTGTCTCATATATGGTGTAAACATAGACTTGCCAGCCTCTGGTATATCAATATGAGTGGAAACCTGGTACTGTTTAGTTTCCGTAGAGGATTCAGATTTCAGTTTATTCACCTTATCAGTTGGAATAGGTATCGTTAACGTTTCAGAGGGTTGTCTTTGAGTGTTAAAATTAAGTGTTTGTATGTAAGGATCAGCCTTTACAGGCGCAGAGGTAACCCGTCTGCTTGGTGAGGTGCTTATAGCCTCAGCATAAGCTGCCGGTATTAAAAAAAGCGCAATTAAAAAAGCCGTTAATTGGCAGTTTCTACTAAATATCATATTAAAGCCTCAATTTTAATGTTACAAGCTATGGAACCGTATCACGGAGATATAGTAATTGTACTGTGCTCACACTTTAAATTCGGCAGAAAGTATAAAATTCTTTAGCAGGTTTCAACAACAACAGCAGAGGACTGGCCACCTACGCCATAACTTACGGACAGAAACGAATTTCCTTTTGCAGAGGCTTGTATATGGTCATCAGAAATCAGTATTGTCTTATTATCGCCAGAGTCAATAAAAGTTTTATCTAACGAGGAGAAATTGGGAGTAGCCGGAATTATCATGGCCTCTTGTGTTTTTATGCCTATGATTATCTCTCCTATGTCACTGGCAGCTCCCATGTGTCCTGTGTAGGGTTTCATACCGCAAACGGGTGTTGGTTTTCCGTTTATGATTGAAAGTACTGAACGTATCTCTGAGGCATCACCTTTTTTTGTGCCGCTTCCGTGAGGACTTATAAATGACAGAGAGGATACCTCTGTGTTGGATTGCCGGAGAGCCGTAAGCATACACTTTTCTATGACTTTTTCCGGGACACTTATAGAGGGAGTATCGGAGAGCTCCACAAAGTTTCCAACCCCTCTGATAAAACCGTAAATTTTAGCGCCACGGCTTTTGGCAATATCGTAGCGCTCAAGCAATATGGCAGCACCTCCCTCGCCAGCAATAAAACCATCACGTCTTCTGTCAAATGGCCTGAATGATGCTGCCCCTGCACTGCAGGCCGATAGCAAACCAAGACCCTCCATCTCATACATCGGCACAGGGGAAAGCCAACTACCACAGCCCACAGCTAGTGCAATATCGGCACGCCCCTGATTAATACTGCGCAGCGCAAGTTCAAGAGCCTGCCCCCCGCAAGGGGACAAACTTGAAAGCGTTGTGTTTGGCCCCTTAAAATCCAACACAGCAGAAAGTACACTGAACAAGTTATTTGATATGGATTCAAGCAGGAAAAAAGGACTAACCTTAGCCAGTGCCGATTTGTTGAGTTTTTCATAATCTATTACATTACCTGTCACTGCTGCAGCCGCCTGTGTGGCAGGATACATGAAATCATAACCGACTTTTGTGAAATCTCCGGTTGCTATGTAAAGTGCCCGGCGACCGGGAGAAATTCCGACAGAGCAGCTCTCAGGAGTCAAACCGGCATCTTTAATTGCATTTAGTGCGGCACTTAGGCCTAAAGTTGAGCCTCGGTTTAAAAACTTCATCTGACCGGCAAGTTTAGCAGGTATTTCAAAATCATAACTTAAGTTATTAACAACTCCCTGATACTTATATATCCCGCCGCTGCCTGCTCTCTCCTTTATACCGGTCTGTTTGTCCTTAACAGCTCTTATGTGCTCATCTGCTCCTTTTCCAACAGATGTGATTATTCCAAGCCCTGTGATTGCTGCCTCTTTCAATTTTAATGTGCCTCCAAGCTCAAAGCTGAAAATCCCGCCTTAAAACCTTATACATATGCTCTATGTCGGAGGGAGTCTCCAGTTGGTCTAACTCTACAGTAGTACCTGAAAACACGGTAGTTACTTTCTTTTTTCCTAAAACTTGTCCGGTTGCTGAGAAAGTCAGCCTCCCGTTTTCATCCCTGTTTGTAAGAGTAACCTCAAGTTCCACCTGATCGCCGGCAAGGGCAAAACTATAAAATTTCGCTTTTTCTATCTGCTCAGGCAAAAACCACTCTTTGAACTCACTTGTTGCTCCAACAAGCCAGCCAGCCAGTTGAACAAACGACTCAATAAGCATAACGCCCGGCATCACAGGATTTCGAGGGAAATGAAACTCCAGGAAATCCTCAGACATGGCGACGTTTTTGATCCCCTTGATTGATTTACCGGGAATTACCTCGACTATTCTGTCTATCAGTAAAAACCGCATGGTTTTATGCCTCCGGTGCCGATATTAATGTGACCATAGAGACGGCATAATCACCGCTATGGCTAATGGATACGTTAAAGCTGTTAATCTTCTTTCTCTGAGAAACGCTCTTTACAAACCCATGCAGAGTAATTTCAGGTTTTCCTGAAGGTTTGTTATTTATCTCAATCTGATTTAAAACTCCGAACGCGAAAGTGCCTGTAAACCCAAGGCCAAGCGCTTTCAGACATGCTTCTTTAGCCGCAAACCTGCCAGCAAGCCTGTCCACAGATTTCCTGTATTCTTTTGAGGAGGCGATTTCACAGGCTGTAAAAATATCACCTGCCGCAGCTGCATGTCTTTCGCAAAACTGCTTAAACTTTGGTATGTTTATAATGTCTATGCCCTGATATAGCACCATTTCTAAGACACACTCATGCCGCCGTCAACGGCTATAATCTGTCCGGTTATGTATGAGGCGCTGGAGGAGGCTAAAAATGCTACAATTCCTGCAACATCGGAGGGTGTGCCGAATCTGCCCATAGGAATTGTTTTAAGAATCTGCTCCCCTGCCCGCTTTCTGACCCTTGCACTCATATCGGTTTCAATCATACCGGGTAAAATCGCATTTACTGTTATCCCCTTAGGAGCAAGCTCAACGGCACACGCTTTTGTGAATGATACAACACCACCCTTAGAGGCTGCATAGTTAGTTTGCCCGCGTGAACATTTTATAGCCGATATGGATGAAATATTTATGATTGCTCCTCTGTGTTTACCCATCATTATTTCTGAGGCAAACTTAGTGCAGTAAAATGTGCCCTTAAGGTTTACATCCAACACTTTGTCCCAGTCTGAGGGCTCCATTGCCATAAGCAGAGTGTCTTTGATAATCCCTGCATTGTTAACTAAGATATCCGGGCCCTTATGTGCAGCGGTAATCTCCTTAAACATGGCAATCACCTCGGTATAGTTTGAGACATCTGCTTTGATTACATCAGCCATCGGTGAAAGCTCATCTTTAAGCACCTGAGCGGCATCGGCTGACTTTGCGTAGTTAATGATGACAAATGCTCCGGCTTCTTTCAAAGCAGTACAGATCTCCCGTCCTATACCTCTTGCGCCCCCAGTAACAAGAGCAATCTGCCCATTTAAATCAGTTTTCATAAGCACAGTTATACTAACTTATCGGGGTACTTCTTTACAATAACGGAGGCATTTTGTCCGCCAAAGCCAAACGAGTTGGAAAGAGCGGCTCTTACAGTTTTCATGCGTTTGACGTTAGGGACGTAATCAAGGTCGCACTTAGGGTCGGGGTTTGTGAGATTTATAGTAGGATGAATTTCGTCGTTATGAGTGCTTAACACTGTAAATATGAATTCAGGGCCCCCAGAGGCTGCAAGCAAATGTCCTGTCATAGACTTACTTGAACTAATGCAAATGTCCTTAGCGTGCTGATTAAAAACTCTCTTTATGGCAATGGTCTCAGCAGTGTCGTTAAGTTTTGTGCTGGTACCGTGAGCGTTTATATAGTCAATGGAATCAAGAGCGATACCGGAATCTGTCAGCGCTGCGCGCATGGAGGCCTCAGCTCCTGAGCCATCCGGCTGAGGGGCTGTAACCTGAAAGGCATCCATAGAGGAGCCGTACCCGGCGACTTCACAGTAGATTTTAGCACCCCTGCTTAGAGCATGTTGGAGCTCTTCTAGGATTACAATTCCAGCGCCTTCACCCATAACCAGCCCTGAGCGCTTTTTATCAAAAGGCCGGCACGCAAGCTCAGGTTTATCTGTTGATACAGAGGCAGCTCCCAAAAGCACAAAAAATACAAGCCCTATGGGGTTTATCATAGAATCTGCTCCGCCTGCCGCTATCACATCCTGCTCACCGCGTTTAATCAATCCGTAAGCCGTACCTATAGCCTGTGTAGCCGAGGCACAGGCAGTTGTAACGGTAGCATTTACACCGTTTAAGTTAAACTTTTTAGCTATCAAAGCGGCTGCCCGGTTGGAGTTGTTTTTAAGCATTGATTCCTGATGGATTTCCTTTGTGATTTGCAAATAGCTCTCGTAATCAAACTTTTTGCCGGTACTAACATGGCAATAAATATCTTCAAGCCTGTTTACAGGAGCGCCTGCCGCAAGCACCGTACCGAATCGCCACCTATTACCGGAAAAAGGTAAAAGGACAGCGTCCTCAAGCGCCCGTTTAGCTGCCCAAAGGGCAAACAGAGTCCGTTTTTCTCCGGCTCTCTCAATGTCTTTATGAAACTCAGCCTCTATGCGGCTTAAATCACTCTCTGAAACAGCCGCTACAGACTGAACCGGTGAGTTTTCAGCGCCATTTAGATTAAGTTTATGAACTCCGGAGACACCACTTAGTACCTTGTCCCAACACTCGCTGACTTCAAGTCCCAGAGCAGTGGCAAGCCCAAGCCCTGTCACCACAACACGTCTTTTGCCCGGTGTTGTCATGGTGTTATTTTGGCACTTTCTATTTTGAGTGGTCAAGAGGATTATGGAGGTAATCAAGTTTCATTTTGCTTAATTACTACATTTTTATTTTGACTTAGTTTGTAACTTAGTCTATATTAAAGCATTCTTATATTGAATTAGGAGTTTAATCAGCCCATGGGAAAAAAGTTAGGCCAGCATTTCCTTTATGATGAGGGGATTCTTTCGAATATAGTTTCTGCCTCAGGTATAACGAATGAGGACGTGGTTGTTGAAATCGGACCGGGGACAGGTTCTCTGACACAGAAGCTTGTAGAGACTGCCGGTAAAGTCATAGCGATTGAACTTGACCGTCTGCTTTATGACCGTCTTTGCAAGCGTTTTCCACCGCGGGCTGATTTTCAGTTAGTCCACGCTGACGCCATGAAGTTTGATTATTCAGGCATTACGAGTTTTAAAGCCATGGGGAATATCCCTTACTACATAACAACACCGCTGATTTTCAGGCTTCTCGAGGAAAGACCCCGTCTGAGCTCAATGGCGTTTACTATGCAAAAAGAGGTTGCAGAGCGGATTGCATCCCCTCCGGGCAATAAGTCCTACGGCGCCCTGTCTGTTGTGATTCAGTACATTGCCTTACCCAGTATAAAGTTTATCATATCAAGGAATGCCTTTAGGCCGCCCCCTGCGGTTGACTCTGCCTTTATCGTGATAGATATGTTAAAGTCACCGGCTGCAATGGTTGATAATGAAAAAATATTTTACAAAACAGTAAAAACCGCTTTTTCACAAAGGCGAAAAACCATTTTAAACAGCCTTAAAACACTGTTTCCCTCCGTAAGAGATGTCCTTTCTGAATTAAAAATAAATGAAATGGCAAGGCCCGAAACTCTCTCAGTACATGAGTTTGCAGCTATAGCTAACAATTTATATAATAATTCTCATTAGTTGTAGATTTGAAATACTCCCATTTATTATCAAAAATAATTTTAGGTTAAGTACATAAAACAGCTTGATTTTTTTTATTATATATGTTATGCTTAGCTTAGGACGATGTTGGTATTTGATAGGATACGGCGGGATGGCATAAGAGCCGGAACGGTGACGCTTGCTTTTAGGTATTGGGATACATTTAAGTTTCTGAAGGGTAAAATCTACAGAGCACAAAATGTCGGTTATCTTAGAGTGCTTGATGTTAACTTTAAAGATATCGCTGATATAACAGAAGAGGAGATACGGTGCGCTGGTTACGAGACGTTTGAGGATTTCCGATTCCATTTTATGAAAGCCCTTGATGTGGACATTGAGTGCAGTTATGAGACGGAAAGGGCTGTCCGCATTGAGTTTGAATATCTTGGTGAGAATATTGAAGACTATCAAAGAGCTATGGGTAATATTAAGGAGTCAGATATCTTCAATATAAAAGAGCAGTTGCTTATGCTGGAGCAAAAGAGTTTCAAGCCGTGGATAGCAAAAACATTACAACTGCTTAAACAGCAAGGGCATGTGCGCTTTAAAGACCTTGAAAAACCGGTTGACATTCCCTCTGATATGATAAAAATGTTTATGGTTAAGTTAAAACAACTGCAACTAATATCCAGCAGTGAAGCTCAGGGCTATTCCATTACACCGCTTGGAACTAAGGTACTTAAGCACTTAAACAGCAGATACAACGATATACACGAGTTAACTGAAGTCGCAAAGGGCGATGACAGCTATTAATTAGTTTTACGATGTCCTCGCTTACCGTTTCCTCCACACACCTTACATGTTTTTTTTCAGCTCGCAGTGAATAATATAACGGTTTTAAAGACCATTGATTCTGTGTTAGGCAGAGCACTTGCCGTTATGCTGCCAGCGGTGCGTAAAAAACCGCATAGATGTCTGAAATCACCCCAATCAGCGCTAATTATAAGACCGGGAGGTATTGGGGATGCCGTATTGTTGATTCCTGCGATTGAGGAGCTAAAAAAGAAATATCCTGATCTTAAAACAGATATTCTTTGCGAAAAACGAAACTCAGGCATTTTCACTATCTATACCGGTGTAAATAAACTCTATCTCTACGACAAAGCCACTGATTTGCTCAATTGTTTTAAAAACAGTTACGATATCATTATAGATACCGAACAATGGCACAGATTGTCGGCACTGTTGAGTTATTTTATGAAAGCCGCCATAAAAGTAGGGTTTAACACTAACGAAAGAGGAAAGTTTTTCACTCACAAGACCGACTACAGCCATGATACTTACGAGGCAGACAGTTTTCTTTCACTTATCACCACAATTACCGGTAAAGATTATAAATTTACTACCGACGTCCCGTTTCTTAACTCTCCGGCACACCCTGAGAGCCATTTATACGGTAACTATGTGTGCATATTTCCCGGAGCAACAGTTAAAGAAAGACGCTGGGGCGGTCATAATTACGCTAAGACTGCAAAAACAATTATGGATATGGGCTTTAATGTGGTAATCCTTGGAGGCAAATCCGACACAGCGGATGCCGATATAATTATGCAACAGTGCACGGGGGCAGTTAACTACTGTGCCAGAACAACGCTTAAAGAGACTGCCATGCTGCTAAAAGGCTCAAGGGCATTAATCACAGCAGACTCAGGACTTCTACACCTTGCCGCAGCCCTTGGTGTTCCTACGGTTTCGCTGTTTGGTTCCGGTATTGAAAAGAAATGGGGGCCAAAGGGTAAAATTCATGCTATTTTGAATAGAAACCTGCCCTGCAGCCCATGCACAAAGTTTGGCTACACTCCGGCATGTAAATTTGCGCAAAAGTGCATCAGAGAAATAACCGTCAATGACGTTTTAGACCAGCTCAGACTTATTACCACTGCTTCTTAAAAGAGTCCTTATCAAAAGGTTTATTGACAGGGTCAAAATGTGATTCCTTGTTTTTAAACATATTAACTGACCCTTTGTTCAGCGCCCTGTAGAGAATGCTGAGTGGGTACAGAAACAGAAAGAATATAAGTGAGAGTAGAATCTTACTGTTAAACGTGCCGATAAGGTGGGCTAATTTAAGCCAAAGCTCAGCTATTTTTGCGCCAAGCTTTAATTCCAGCACATTTATAGCAATAAAAAACACCGCAAGTAACAGAAAAGCCGGTTTTTTAAACACTATAAACGCTACCAACGATGCCAGCGCCAAAACGTCTATCGTTTTTAATATTTCATTTTTATCTTTCATGTTATCTCTAAAACAGTGTATAAATAAAAGGAGCCACTGCAGAGCCGCCCGCAAACACGATTAACAAACTTATCAGTAACAGTACGATTATTATAGGCAAAAGCCAAAACTTCTTTCTTTCTTTTAAAAAATCCCAAAGCTCTTTCAGAATCCCCATCAGTTACCTCCTAATTTGTAGATTATATCCTAATCCAGTACAAATTCATTTTTCCAGTTTCCTTTCTCAGGCAAAGGTGGCTGAGCTGACTTATCAAACATAAAATTACCCATTACGAGGCAATCCATATCGGTTCTCATAAAACACCGGTAAGCATCCTCCGGAGTGCACACAATTGGCTCCCCTCGTACGTTAAAACTTGTATTAACAACGAGCGAATAGCCGGTTTTTTCCTTGAATTTATGAATCAGCGAATAATACTGCGGATTAGTTTCTTTGTGTACGGTTTGAAGCCTTGCTGAATAATCCAGATGAGTTACGCCTGGAATATCAGAACGTATAAAATAGAGTTTATCCCTGACCGATAAGTTTTCATAACCCACAGGCAGCGGAATTTGCCTTTCCTTAACAACATCGGCAACAAACATCATGTATGGCGAGGGAGTTTCTATGCTAAAGTACTGAGACACATCCTCATACAAAACGGATGGGGCAAAGGGTCTGAATCCCTCCCTGTATTTAATTTTTAGATTAAGCCGCTTTTGCATCTCCCTGTCTCTGGGGTCTGCTACTATACTGCGGTTGCCCAGAGCGCGCGGCCCCCACTCCATCCGTCCCTGAAACCATCCGGCCACTTTGCCATCGGCAAGAGCTGAGGCGGTCTGTTGGCATAGCGCATCAAAGTCCTCATAAAATGTATATGGCGCTTTATATTTCCGGGCAGTTAGTTTAATATCCAAATCACTAAACTCGGGGCCAAGGTACGCTCCCTGCATCAAGTCCATGACAGAAAAATCAACTGTGCGGTTTTGCCCGTCATACATAAAATGAGCGGCATATGCAGCGCCAAGAGCTCCTCCGGCATCCCCAGCGGCAGGCTGTATCCAGATATTTTCAAACACTTTTTCAAGCAGGAGTTTAGAGTTGGCTACACAGTTAAGCGCCACACCTCCGGCCATGCAGAGATTTTTTGAACCAGTCAGTTTTTTTGCCGTTTGTGCCATCTTTATTACAATATCTTCAGTTACCTCTTGAATGGCAAGTGCCAGGTCACCGTGACACTGAACTAATTCCTCCTCAGCACCCCTGCGTTTAAAACCAAATAGTTTTGCCCATTGAGTATCGTTAACCATGGATAGCCCTGTTGCGTATTGAAAATAATCCTGATTTAAAAACACCGAGCCGTCCTCTTTAACGTCTATCAGCGTCTTAAGGATGATGTCTTTAAACCGGGCAACTTGAGAGCTTTGTCTGTTGCCATACGGGGCAAGTCCCATTAGTTTGTATTCGCCGGAGTTTACCTTAAAGCCAAGAAAATAAGTAAAAGCCGAGTATAGGAGACCAAGGGAGTGGGGAAATTTCATTTCCCTAAGCATTGTAACGTTATTGCCTTTCCCATAAGAAATGGAGGCCGTAGCCCACTCTCCAACACCGTCCACGGTTAACACAGCCGCCTCTGAAAACGGGCTTGGATAAAACGCTGAGGCGCCATGAGACAAATGGTGCTCAGAAAACAAAAGAAGAGGTCTTTCCTTCTGGAGTTTGCCAATTTTTGAAAGCTCATCAGTCAGGAGTTTACGTAAAAACAGTTTTTCTTTAAGCCAAACCGGAATCGCCGAAATAAAAGAGCGCACTCCCTTTGGCGCAAAGTTATAGTAGGTTTCAAGGAGGCGCTCAAACTTAAGCAGCGGCTTATCGTAAAAGATAACGATGTCAACCTCAGATATGTCAAATCCTCCGTATTTCAGACAGAACTCAATAGCATGTTTGGGAAAAGACGGGTCGTGCTTTTTTCTGGTAAAACGCTCCTCATGAGCTGCCGCAACGATATATCCGTTATTTAACAAAGCGGCAGCAGAGTCATGGTAAAACGCAGAAATCCCCAGTATTACTTTACCCATTGGTTAGTCTTCTTAGAAGCAAACACTATACGAGTTCTTGAGCTCATTGCAAGGAAATTGTACTATACATTGAAACTAAAAGGCTATCATATTCCTTTTTTCTTGTTCTTATAAATTAGGTAGATAACACCAACAACTATAGCCGCTATGAACAGTAGGGGGCAACCCCCTGTGACTGCCCTATAACTCAAAAAAATTTTAGCGACCCCGTCATTTAATTGACGAGACGATGCTTATCGTCCAGCTAAAATCATAATCAGTACCTGTAGCGATATTTTGTTCAATCAGATAACACATTGAAAACAAAAGAATAATTCCACACAACAGAAAATATTTCCTAAATTTACCAAAAAACCGGTTTTATTTCATTTTTGGCACTATAATTGCTATAATTTGTCTATTAGTAAGTAATAATATGTACCCTTAACGTTAATTGATAAAAAGGGGGGGTAATTTTAATGGATAAGCAAACTGTTAGTACAAAGACTAAAACTGAGCAAGCATCTGCAGATGACATAAGGGCTGAGATGGCAAGGTTTGAGAAATTTATTGACAGCGCCTTTAAGAGGTTAAGCAAGCAGGTGGAGATTCTGGAGGCAATAGAGGCCTCGGTTGAGTCAAAAATCGCAAACCTTGAGCGCCTCATGCACGTCAACGATTGTCTCAGCAGTCAGCCATCGGAATCAAACCGCCGGTACGAGGTAGTGGCGCTTGCTCGCAGAGGACTTAAGATTGATGAGATAGCCGACATTTTGGGCATCACTCAGGGTGAGGTCGAACTTATCCTGAATCTTAATTTTTAATGTCTGATTGAGAAATTGACAACCTCCGATAGATTTAAACTTAAAAGCCGTACGGTGGTGATGGTCTGTTGTTTTATAGTCCTTTCCATTGCAATCAGGGTTGTTAATATAAACTCACCTCTTTTTGAGGAGCATGATTTCAGGCAAACTCAGACCGCCTTAACCATCCGGAATTTTGTAGAGGAGGGGATTAAGTTTTTTGAATATGAAACCCCGCTTTTTGGCCCTCCGTGGAGAGTGCCATTTGAATTTCCAACTTTTCAAATATCCGCAGCTCTCCTTAATAGATCAGGTATCAAAAATATTGACGTTGCGGGTCGGATTACCAACATTTTTTATTTTTATATATCAGCACTGTTTTTATATCTGATTTCAACACGCTTTTTTAAGGAAAAACAACAGCCATTTTTTATCTTGTTTTATTATCTTTTCAATCCCTACAGCATATATTGGAGCCGCACATGTATGATTGATTACTGTTCGGTTGCGTTTTCCACGGGTTATCTGTTTTTTCTCATCAGGTGGCTTGAAAGCAGAGAAAAGCCGCTTTCCTCTGCTTTTTTTTATCTTTCATTAATTTTTGGAATATTTGCGTATTTAACCAAAATCACTACCGTGTTTGTTTTTATTCCTTTGATGGCTGCTTTTTCAGTATATCAGCTTTGGGTCAGAGCTGATAACAGCAATGCTTTGTTATCGGGTGAGTTCTTAAGTAAAAACAAAAAAATTGCCGCTCTGATTGTTCTTGTTTTTATAATTCCGCTTATTTTGGGTTACGCATGGGTGCTCTACACTGACTACGTTAAAAACTCATCACCTTTTACCGCATGGCTGACCTCAAAAAATCTCTCAGACTGGAACTATGGCACTCTCAAACAAAGGCTTGACATCACAAACTGGTTAAAAATATCAGGCTTTTTACACGTCATGGTGCCTGGATTTTTAGCGCTTTTCATCCCATTTGGTTTTTGGTACACTCTGAAAGAAAATAAAAAGACCGCACTTTTTTTTCTCTTTAGCCTTACAGGGATTATTTTTGAAATTTCCTCCTTTTTCAATCTGTACGTAATTCATAACTATTACCTGATGGCAGTAAGCCCGATGGTTTCTATAGTGATTGGAACTTCTCTTTATGCATTTTTTTATAAATTCATAAGAGGAAACAAAATTGTTCTTTTTATTGCAGTCACTTTTATTACATTAACAGTGCTTCCAGTGGCAATTACTAAGCTACGGTTCCCTCTTACTCAAAACGAATACAATTCCAGAATGTCCCTTACAAATTTTCTATCATCCATAACCGGGCAAAACGAATACATAATTATTACTGATGTTGACTGGAACTCTCGAATTTTATACTACTCAAACAGAAAAGGTTTTATGCTGCGTGACAAGTACAGGCCGGAAATGGGGGAGTTTTTCAAAAAATATAACTTTACCACAATCTTAAACGTAACACCCAATCCGGAGCTTTTGTCAAACTGGAAATACATCCTGGAGGTTGACTCCCAATCCACTGCCAAAAACAGGTTTCATATTTTTAAAGTAACCGATAACCCTGAGACCCTGCAAAATTGGAGAGAACAGTTCGGTTTGACAAACAACCGGCAGGACAAATAGACACAAAGATGTCCGGACTTTTCATATCAGTTATAACACCGTCTTTAAACAGTGCAAGATACATCAAAGATGCCATTGAAAGTGTGCTTTCTCAGGGGTATCCGAATTTTGAACACATTGTGGTGGATGGCGGCTCAACGGATGAAACGTTAGAAATACTCAAAAGCTATCCCCACCTTAAATGGATATCTGAGCCTGACAGTGGGCAGTCGGATGCAATGAACAAGGGGTTTTCTATGTGTAGGGGGGACATTGTCGTTTATTTAAACAGCGATGACTACTTAGAGCCGGGGGCTTTCAGTGCAGTGTTGCCATATTTTGAAAGAGGCGGGAAATTTGTCGTAGGCAATGTGCGGGTACTTAGTGAAAATGGAACTTTTTGGATAAATGAGCCTCATGTTGATTTTAGTTCAATGCTCAGGTGGTGGAGGTTTAACTCATTTTGCTATAACCCAGGGGGGTATTTCTTTCTAAAGGAGGTGCTTGATACAGTCGGGCTTTTCGATACCCAAAACCACTACACTATGGATTGGGATTTCCTGCTAAGGTCTGCCTTGCGTTATAAGTTTTGTAAAATTGATGTATTACTTGCAACCTATCGCCGTTTTGACGGCACAAAGTCCAAAGAAAACATATGTTTTGAAAATAATCTTTTTACGTTTTCCAAAGTGTACTGGAAATACCTGCCAGTTTTTGAGCGTGTGAAGATATTTATCGAATTTAACTGCATAGATATTATCCGTTTTAACCGGTTCATCGGTAAGGCAGCACATTTCGTATATTTTGTGAAGTTTCAAATCATTGATACTATGGAGTTTCTTGAAAGGTTCTTTATTCTTAATTTTGTTAAGAATATTGCCATATTTGGGGCAAGCCCGGAGGGTGAAAAATTCCTAATAAAGTGCAGAAGAAAGAGCGTGGATGTTAAATTTTTCATAGATATATCAGTTGAGGCCGATTCCTTTAACGGGCTTCCCCTGTATGATCTCAATAAGTGCACAGATGATAGATGCTTTGCTGACATTGATGCCATACTTATAGCCGACAGCAAAAGAAAAAACAAAATAAAACGTATGCTGGATTCAACAGGATTTAAAAAGCCGATTGCCTGATAAGAAATCAAATTAGACATCGCAACATTTATTCTTTACAAGGGATTAGATATTATGTTAACATCACACAGGTTATTATAAATAAATATTAAAGACACTATGAAGAAGAGGGGGTGATAAATTGACTCAGACTAAAGAGAGCAAGCTGGCTATGATAACAGAGTTCAGGGTTCACGAGAAAGATACAGGCTCTCCGGAGGTTCAGATAGCTCTTCTGAATGACAGGATGAAGTATCTTTCTGAGCATTTCAGGTTTCATACCAAAGACCATCATTCACGCAGGGGTCTGTTAAAAATTGTGGCAAGAAGGAAAAAACTTCTTGACTATTTAAAATCAAAGGATATCAAGCGGTATAAGACATTAATCGAGCGTCTTGGTATCAGAAAGTAGGAGATGACTATTTGAAATCAGTAGAGGTGGAGATACGCGGAAAGAAGTTAGTGCTTGAAACCGGCCTTTTGGCCAAACAATCAGATGGGGCAGTGGTTGCAAAATACGGCAACACGATAGTGCTTGCTACGGCAGTGGCCGACAAGCGGATAGTTGAAGGTAAGGATTTTTTTCCTCTCACCATAGATTATCAGGAAAAGGCTTATGCAGCAGGGAAAATTCCAGGCGGATTTTTAAAAAGAGAGGGCAGACCGTCTGAAAAAGAGGTGCTGACCTCCCGTCTGACAGACAGACCTCTGAGACCTCTGTTTACAAAGGGGTTTAATTCAGAAACTCAGGGAGTGGTGTCACTTTTGTCTTTTGGAGATGAAAACGTATCCGACGTGCTGGGGATAACTGCAATATCAGCTGCTTTAACAATATCGGATATTCCGTTTGAGGGGCCTGTAGCATCAGTCAGAGTGGGACGCATAGACGGTGAGCTCGTGATTAACCCTTCTTTGTCAGAGCTTGAAGGTCTTGACATGAGTCTTGTTGTCGCAGGAACCAAAGATGCCGTGACAATGGTTGAGGGTGGAGCGCTTGAGGTCTCTGAAGAGGTACTCATAGAAGCTATAGACTATGCTCATCAGGAAATCAAAAAAATATGTGCGGCTCAGGAAGAACTCCGCAAGTTGGTTGGTAAACCCAAACGTGATGTGCCTGAGGTCAAAGACAATGGCGAGTTGATTGCCGCCGTCAAAAATTTCTGCCTTGAAAAGATGAATGGTTTGGTAGCTATCCCCGGTAAACTCATAAGGCAGAAGGCACTTGATGGGTTACTTGATGATACCATAAAGGCAATCTGTATTGGTGATAATGAGGGGAAAGAAAGAGTAATCGCAACCATTTTCGAGGACATCGAAAAAGATATCATCAGGAGCATGATTTTAGACAAGGGAACACGCGCAGACGGCAGAGACCTTAACACAGTAAGAAACATAGACTGTTTAGTTGGGTTTTTACCAAAGGTGCACGGTTCGGCTCTGTTTGTAAGAGGCGAAACACAAGCCCTTGTTGCCGTAACTTTGGGGACGTCCTCGGATGAGCAGCGTGTGGATGCACTTGAGGGGGATTCATATAAGTCCTTTATGCTTCACTATAATTTCCCTCCGTTTAGTGTTGGAGAAGTAAAGCCGTTAAAGTCACCCGGAAGGAGAGAAATCGGTCACGGAGCTCTTGCCGAGCGGTCAATAAAACCGGTAATTCCCTCATCAGAGAATTTTCCATACACTATAAGAGTTGTATCGGACATTTTGGAATCAAACGGCTCCTCCTCTATGGCCTCAGTGTGCGGAGCAACGCTTGCGCTTATGGATGCCGGAGTTCCGATTTCAAACCCAGTGGCCGGTATTGCAATGGGACTTGTTAAAGAAGGCGATAAAGTGGCAGTGCTTACGGATATTCTCGGTCTTGAAGATCACCTTGGCGATATGGACTTTAAGGTAGCTGGCACGCAGCACGGAATTACAGCCTTTCAAATGGATGTTAAGATACAGGGCGTCACAAGAGAGATTTTGGTTGATGCGCTTCAGAGGGCTAAAAATGGCCGCTTGCATATCTTAGGGAAAATCACGGAGGCTATTGCCGCACCGAGAGAGAATCTCTCTCCGAATGCTCCAAGAATCCACCAGATGCAGATACGTATGGACAAGATAAAAGACGTAATTGGCTCAGGCGGTAAGGTAATTAAGAGTATTGTTGAACAGACCGGTGCAAAGATTGATATTAATGACGACGGTGTTATCACCATTGCCTCAAGTGACGAGGAATCCCTTACAAGGACAAAGGCTATAATTCTGGGTATTGTAGAGGATGCCGAGGTCGGCAGGATTTATCATGGCAAAGTCAAAAAAATCATGGACTTTGGCGCTTTTGTTGAGATACTACCTGGCACGGACGGGCTTTTGCATATTTCTCAGATAGCAAAAGAGCGGATAAATAAGGTCACGGATGTGTTACAAGAGGGCGATGAGGTAGATGTTAAGGTTATAGAGATAGACAGAGCCGGAAAGATTAAACTCAGCCGGAAAGAGGTATTACTGGAGCAGCAGCAATAGTTATAGTGCCTTAGTGGTTGCCATGTTCTGTCGTATTGACGAAAGGAGGGATAGTAAATTATCCCTTTTTTTATTATAGAATAGTTAATAAATAATGAACCTGTGAGGGAAAATGTACAAAAAAGGTTATCTTGAAAATGGAACTCCGATAGTTACAGAAACAGTGGCGGGTATGCGCTCTGTCAGCATAGGGATATGGGTAAAGGTAGGAGCTCGAGTTGAAAGGTGTGAAAAAAACGGGATATCTCACTTTATAGAACATATGTTTTTTAAAGGTACAAAGAACCGGACTCAGGAACAAATCGCAACAGAAATAGACTATCTCGGAGGTGATTTAAACGCTTTTACAACCAGAGAGAACACCACTTACTACGTAAAAGTGCTAAAAGAGCATGTCAATGAGGCTGTGGATATTCTCACGGATATATATTTAAATTCATTATTTAGGGAGCAGGATATTCTCAAAGAGCAGGAGATAATCTCTGAGGAAATAAAAATGGTGGAAGACACCCCTGATGACTACATTCACGATCTGTTTTATACCGATATATGGGGACAGAGCGGTCTGGGTCTGCCTGTGCTTGGCACACAAGAAACAGTGCACGAAATAACAAGAAACGATATAACAGCACACTTAAGCGCTCACTACGGAACTCAGGATGTGGTAATTTCCTGTGCCGGAAACATTAACCACGAGGCAATGCTAACATTGTTTAACAGTAAAATCGCTGCCATCCGTTCCGATTCCAACCCGTCCGCTGAAACTAAACTCATTGAAAAGAAACCCTTTTCGGCCTCACTAAAAGTGTATAAGAAGGACTTTTCTGAAGTGCACATATGTATGGGCATAGAGGGGGTAAAACAAAACAGTACACTCAGGTATCCGTTTCTTATTCTTAACACTATATACGGTGCAGGGGTCAGCTCCCGTTTGTTTCAGGAGGTGCGGGAAAAGCGCGGGCTTGCGTACTCCATATTTTCGTTTCTGTCTTCATATGCTGATACTGGTGTGTTTGGGGTATATGCGGCAACTGGTAAGAAAAAATACGTTGAGGTCATAGATACAATAATAAAGGAGATGGATTCATTAAAGAACAATATAAAAGACGATGAATTGCAGAGGGCAAAAAATCAGCTAAAGGGTAACCTTCTGATGGGTCTTGAGTCCACATCCGGCCGTATGCAAAACATAGCCCGGCAGGAAATATACTACGGCAGGTACTACAGTCCGGGGCAGATTATAAGAGGTATCGAGCGTGTGAAGATGAAACATGTTTATGACATAATAGAGGCTTTTATAGACAATGTGCCTAAAGCAGTTACGGTTTTTGGCCCTGCGGATGCCGCTAAATTAAAGGGCGTGGTCTAGATACCAAGCAGAATTTCTTTATAAAACTCATCATCAATTATAAAATCAATCCCAAGAGCAAAAAGGCTGCTGTTATCGAAATTTCTGAGTTTTATCAAATCCTTTTCGGTAGTTATAATGGCCTCAGCGGATACTGAGTGCGCCTGTGCCATAATACTTTTGATATCCGATGCTTTATAGCCATAATGGTCACGGAATGTCTTTAGTTTTAAGACATTGGCGCCAAGCTCTTTCAGAGAATCTGAAAATGACTGAGGATTAGCTATTCCGCAAAAAGCATACACTCTTTTACCGGTCATCAAGTTCAGCGGTAATTTCTCTCCGTTCGGTGTTATCAAATAAGCTGCCCTGTGCGAGGCTTTATATATATGGTCAGTGATTTCTATTTTTTTAAGCGTATCAGTTCTGTCAAAGCGGTACAGGTCACTGCTTACGGCTTTTCCATTTGAGGCACTTTTTGTCAGCACAACCACATTAGCACGCCTTAGCTCACTAACGGGCTCCCTCAGAGGTCCCATAGGAAACAGTCTGCCGTTTCCAAAACCCGACACTGAATCAATCAAAACCACGTCTATATCCCGCTTAACCCTCCAGTGTTGAAAACCATCGTCAATTATAAATAGGTTAGCGCCTTCAGACATTACACCTGCCTCGTATCTGTCAGCGCCCTTTATAATTTCAACCCCTTTTAGCCGAAGCGCCATCAAGTACGGTTCATCACCGCTTTGGTGATACTCTGTAAGCGGGCCGTCCCCTTTTGAGACAAACACTGGGTTTTTAGCTTTGCCCCTGTACCCTCTTGTTAATATACACGGGAAATATCCGTATTTTTTTGCCTCCTCAGCTATGGCTATAACAAGGGGGGTCTTGCCGGTTCCGCCAAGGGTGAGATTGCCCACGCTTATGGTTTTATGGGGTAGTTGCCGCTGTTTGCTTAGCCCCCGCCTCCGGCTTAACCTGTACCCAGCATAGTAAATGTATTCAACAACGTTCATCTGACTATTGAATTATACCAAATTAAGCTCAGAACTATAATATTCAAACACCTGCAAATTTAAATTATTGTTAAAAAGACTTTTGTTATGCGATTTGGATTTATGTTACAATTGCTCTGGGATAAGAACTCTGTAAACAACGATATCAGGAAAAATAGTGGAAAATCATAAAGATTTACAACCGTGTAAAATTTTTTATAAGTTGGCGACGCTTAAAACCGTGTGGTTAATGTTGGTTTTTCTTTTTGCAGCTGAGATTCTAACCGCAATTATTACGCCAACAATGAGTTTTTTGTTCCATAGAAAAGTTTATTATGATTATCTTATCACTGGATTTGTAGCAGCTTTTATAGTGTCTCTGGTGGTTCTCTCTATTTTGTTATCTTTAATAAATATGTTATCTTTAGAACGTAAAAAGTTTATCAATATACTAAATGCAATGGAGGACGGTGTATATATTATAAGCCGAGACTATAATATTGAGTATATTAATCCAATCATTGAAAAAGAATTTGGGAAAAAAGATGGGAAAAAATGCTACAACTATCTCCATGACAGAGCTGAACCTTGCCCATGGTGTAATACTCAAAAGGTTTTTTCCGGGGAACAGATACATACACAAGTGTTCTGCTCTAAAAACAATAAGACTTATGAACTCTTTGATACTTCAGTTATCACCCACAATGGAGATCTATCAAAGTTAGGGATAATTCATGATATTACTAAACGTAAACAAATGGATGAAGAGATAAAGACTATAAACCAGAAATTGCAAAACAGGGTGGTAGAGGAGGTAGCAAAAAACCGCACTAAAGATCAGTTGATGTTTGAACAATCACGGCATATATCCATGGGGGAACTGCTGATGAATATCTCTCATCACTGGCGGCAACCACTATGTTCAATCGGGCTTTCAATTCAGGATATAAAAGAAGCATACATGTATGGTGAGTTAGATGGGAAATATCTGGATAATAATATAAAAAGTGCTATGTCTGACCTGAACGATTTATCAGAGACATTAGATAAATTCAGAAATTTATATACATATGAAAAAGAACAGACAGAATTTAACGCTTCAGAAGCAATAGACAAAGCAGAGGTTCTTATCTCCGGATATATCAAAAATATGGGTATTAGAATTGAAAAAGAATTAGACAGGAGTTTGATTATAAAAGGGTTTCAGAATGAGTTTACCCAGATAATTTTAAATATTTTGACTAACGCAAAAGATAAGTTTGAACAGAAGAGTATACCCGATGGAATTATCAGGGTGAAATTGAATAAAGATGCTGCTACTGACAGAATGATTATATCTGTTTTAGATAATGGTGGTGAAATTCCAAATGATATAATAAACAAAGTATTTGAGCCATACTTTACCACTAAAGATAAGGCACAGAGAACCGGAATGGGGTTATATATGTCAAAGGTAATAGTGGAGCAAAACATGAAAGGCACACTTTCTGCCAGAAACAATGATGGATGGTGTGACTTTAGGATAGAGATATGACACATAATGATGAATTATTGAAAAATTTGACAATACTGTATGTTGAGGATGAGGTTAATATCAGGGAACTGATTACACGCTTTTTAAAAAGACGGGTTGCAGCCGTTTATGAAGCGCAAAATGGCAAAGAGGGTTTGGATATTTATACATCACACAAATCAGAGATTGATTTAGTGATAACCGATATTCAAATGCCCGTTATGGATGGCATGGCGATGATAGAGGAAATCCTGATACAAGATGCAGCACAGCCTATTATAATAACCACAGCGTATAAAGACTCTTCTCACACAAGCGACAGGGTTTGCAGAAATATATTTAAACCAATCAATCTGGAGTATTTGACTGAGAGTATTTTGTTTTGTGTGGGTATGAGTCCTGAAAATGAGGCATCATAATTTTTTTAATGCCATAGTAACAGCGTTAGCCATAAACCCGGCTGCGGTAATCATAGCGGTTTCATCAAAGTCAAAACGGCTGCTATGGGCACTGCCTGCGTGTTCATTTGTGTTGCCGAGGGCGCCGTACCGCACAAAACATGCGGGCACAATCTGCGCAAAAAAAGCAAAATCCTCACCCCCCATCACCGGATTTGGAAACTCTATAACCTTTTCCCTGCCGGCTGCTAAAATTGCAGCCTCCTTTGCTATTTCATACATACCTGGGTCATTGACCACCGAGGGATATCCGCTGTGTATGGTTACTTTAATCTCAGCATTGTAAAACCCAGCAAGGCTCCCAGCAAGCGCATGTAACTTATTAAAAATCGTTTCACGTGTAATTGTGTCTATGGTGCGTATAGTTCCTTTTATGAGAGCGTTCTCTGCTATGGCATTATTAACCGTACCAGCCTGAATTTTACCGATAGTTATAACGGCAGGCGAAAGCGGGTCAATCATCCGTGAGACTATGGTCTGAATCTGCAAAACCATCTGGCAGGCTATCAAAACCGAATCAATCGCCTCGTGAGGTCTTGCAGCGTGGCCGCCCCGGCCAGTTATCTCCACGTCAAAGCCATTTGTAAATGCCGTGTTAACCCCGGGTTTAATGGCAATCTCTCCTGTTTTATAGTGTAAATCCAGATGACCGCCAAATATGGCGCTTACTCCGTTAAGAACTCCGGCCTCGACCATTGGCTTTGCCCCTCCTGTGCCCTCCTCATCGGGCTGAAACACAAAGAGCACATTACCAGGAGGCGGATTTTCTTTGAGCAGGGCTGCAGCTCCCAGCGCTATTGCCACGTGGCCGTCGTGGCCACAGGCGTGCATCACGCCTGGCACACATGAGGCAAACTCAAGACCGGTTTCCTCTGAAACCGGAAGCGCATCCATATCGGCTCTGACAGCTATCGTCTTTGAGCCTGAGCGGGTTGTAATCCTGCCGAGCACGCCGGTACCGGCAACTCCTGCTGTGTAATCAAGCCCCAGCTCCTGCAGCTTTCTACAGATAAGAGCACTGGTTTTATGTTCAGTAAAACCCAATTCCGGTGTTCTATGGATAGTGCGCCTGATTTCCACCATCCACTTAAAAAGACTGTCGCTTACTTTCATTTTTTCTTATTCCACCTGCGTTTTAAAGTTCGTAGAAAATATCCAACCTCGTTACTTTTAAGGATAAGTGCTGCTCCAAAATAAACACCTGTGCTTGCGGCAATGGTTACAAACAAAAACCATGCTTTAACCAAATGGCTTTTTACCATAAATCCGTCAAAAACAGCCGTCAGAAAATAACCGAATACTCCCATAATAACCGATGCTGCAAGAGTTTTTCCAAATGAAACCGCTATTCCTTTAAAATCAATGTTTGAAAGACGTTTTTTTAGAAGGAAAAACAACATCGAAAAATTAAACGCAGAAGCTCCGGCATTTGCTAGCGCAAGCCCCAGATAACTAAAGGGACCCATCAGGGTTAAACTTAAGAGCACGTTCAGAGTCAAAGACAACACGGCAGATTTAACCGGAGTCCTGGTGTCCTGAAGGGAGTAAAAAGAAGCTGTCAGCACCCTGACTCCTACCATCGCCCATATTCCCAGTGAATAGCAAATAAGTGCGGTTGCCGTTCCCTTAACAGCCTCCGGTCCAAACTTACCATGCTCAAACAAAGCTGCCACTATGGGTTTTGACAGGGCAATAAGCCCAAGCATTGAAGGAACGGTTACAGAAAACAGGAGTTTTAGAGAGAATGCGAAATCTCCGGCAAGAGCTTCAAAGTCTTTCTTTGCCGCATGTTCTGATAGTGCAGGAAGGGCAGCCATCCCCACTGCCACTCCAAATACGCCAACCGGAAACTGTATCAGTCTCATAGAATAGTACAAATAGGTTATGCTGCCAACGGGCAGAAATGAGGCCAATATGGTGCTTACAAAGATGTTTACCTGAGCCACTGCAGTTCCCACTGTTGCCGGTAAAATCAATTTCCCCATACGTTTTAATCCCTTGTGGTTAAATCCGGTGCTGGGTTTAAGGGAATAATTGTGTTTAAAAAATGTTGGTAGCTGCCACAGAAACTGTACTACTCCTCCTATCGTAACCCCAAGAGCAACAGCCACAGCCGGAGATACTTTAATGGCGGTAAAAACTGCAATTGCGGCTATTATAGCGATATTAAACCATGCCGATGCAAGCGCAGGGATAAAAAACACTCTTTTTGTGTTAAGAGCCCCCATGACAAGAGCTGCAATGCTAACGCAAAGCAAAAATGGAAACATTATACGAGTAAGCATAATCGTGGTTTTAAATTTCACAATATTTTGTAAAAAACCGGGCGCAATAGCAGACACTATCTGAGGAGCAAAAACAACCCCTAAAGCACAGAAAATCCCTATAAATATGACTACAAATGTGAAAGCCTTTCTGACAACAAGAGCTGCCTCAGCATCCCCGTCCTTAGTTCGGATTTCCGTGAGAACCGGAATCAGCCCTGAGGACATAGAGCCCTCGGCAAAGAGTTCACGCATAAGGTTGGGAATTCTGAAAGCCACAAAAAAGGAGTCGGAAAGGTCAGAGGCGCCCAGAACCCTGGCTACAAGCATATCACGTACAAACCCAAGCAGCCTGCTAAGAGAAGTGGCTACCGACATGGAAAAAGCGCTGCGGGCTATTTTACCTGACGATGACGGTTCAACTGCTCTTGCTGTGCTGCCCTCGTTAGAGAGTTCTTGCAAAACCTATTTCCAACTGGAGGTCTTTTTTTGCCTGTTCTATGTCAAAGCCCGATTTCAAGCGGTTTACTGTAAAATCAGCGATAAGGGCCCTCAACATGTCTATCAGGTTTTCATTGTCCTGTTTCATTGACTCAAGAAAAGCCATGTTTGTGAGAGCCTCCCTAACAGGAGAGTCCTCAGGAATGTTCTGCTCCACAAGTTTTTTGTATGTAAGGATACTCTGGTTTGTAGCCATCCAGTAAAAGAAAACAAAAACAAAATTATTGTAGAAACTCATGCTTATCTCATCAAGATTTAATGCTGACAGGGTTTCGGCAACATCCTCTCTCAGATCTGCTTTATACTGTTCCAGTGTGTAGCATACCTTACCGGCAAGTACCTCAAAAGGTGTAAAATTCCATTCCATAGTTACCTCAGTATTCTGTCAAAAGCAGTATTAAAGATTTTGGCATGGATAGAGTATATTTATTTTGAATTTAACATGTCAAGGGATTATTGAAATCCTCAAATAAGGAACAAATTCTTTAAATAAGTATCAGAAAGCTTACTGATATGTTGGAACAGGCGCAAAAAAAGGATAAATGTGTTTTGGCACGGCAAATGCAATATATAGTAGAGAGTGTGTGTGAGTGATTTAAAGCTTGTAATAGTAGTTAAAGCATTGTTATGATAACAGCTCAATTACGAAAGGAGGTGAAAGGAATGAAGAAAGCAGTAGCATTAATGATTATCCTCGTGTTTGCTTTTGCAACAGTTGCAATGGCAGGTTATGATGATAAGTGCGCTAAATGTCATAATGGCAAAACAGCTCCTGACAAAGCAAAGATGTTGGAGAAGTCCAAAACAGCCGCTGATTTTGTAAAAGCAGCAGAGGAGTCAAAGAGCCCTATGATGAAGTCTTTTAAAGACAAAGCTGACGAGCTTAAGGCAGCAGCAGCAGAGTTAGGACTTAAATAAACACAGTTAGTTTAGTATTTTTTTGGAACCTTTGCACCCAAAAGGGATGTGACCCCATCCCGGATTTAGTATATGGGGAGTTTCTATAAACTCCCCATTTTTTTTACTTTTGCCAGGACAAGACCGTAATTTACAGGCATCATACCGAATAGAGACCGAAGGTAAATTGAATAAAACCCTTAACTGGAAAATGCTCGTTCTACATTTTGAGGATTTCGCAACGCTCTCAACTTATTATTAATTTGCCGAGGTTGTGATACAAGTTACTGACGGCTAAAATATCATAAATATAGAATTTATAGAGTTATTTTATGAAGGATTTTATTAAAATCAGCAAAGTGCTCCTGTGCCATGACAATGGAGATATCTCTGAGATGTCAGCAGAGCTTGCGTTAAGTATAGCAAGGACATTTAAGTTGCCTGTGCTTGGCCTCCACGGCTACAACGCTGTTATGCACGAGGGTGCCTTTAGAATTATGGAGCCGACTTTACCTGCCGAGTACCAGACTGAAGAGATCCTTGCAAAACAAAGAGAGGTTCACGCAAGCCTTATTCGTGTCGGAATGGAAAAAATATCTCTTTCATATCTAAAGCCGCTTGAGCCGATATTTAGAGATGCTCATGTCCCGTTTAACCCAAAAGTGCGCGAGGGGAAAAACTTTAAAGCCCTCCTTGAGCTAATTAATGAGGAGGACTCAGAGAGCCTTGTAGTTATCGGTGCCTCCGGGTTTAATCACACCGGGGACGGTTTTGTAGGAAGCGTCTGCTTGAGGGTGCTCAGGCAGTGCGATAATAAAAATTTATTAATCGTTAAAAACGGCAAGGCATTAGAGGGCGCTGACTTTGTGGTCGCTTTAGATGGCAGCTCATCAGCTATTTATTCACTTAGGGTTGCCGCCGCTTTGGCAGAAAAATTTAAGGCAAAACTCCACCTCCTCTATGTCTTTGACTCAGCCCTCCATAATGATTTGTTTAAACGGTTAAAAGACACTTTAATTAATGATGGCGGGTTTAAATTTAATACAAAAGATCAAGAGAAAATCCACGATGAATTTATTGATAAAGGCCTTGCACGAGTTGGACACATGATATTGAATAAGGCTGAAAAGGATGTGTTTGGTAACAACAGCGCATCCCATGACACACAACCCGCTTACGGAGCGATGCACGGTTTTGGCCTTATAGGTGACAACGGTAACGGTGCAAAAAAGAAAACAGTACTCTCAGGGCATATATACAAAAAGATTTGCGATTATGCCAAAGAGGTGGGGGCGTCGTTGATTTTTACTGGGAAAACCGGACGCCATCACGCTCTTGGTATTGACATCGGCTCGGTTTGTGAAAACGTTGTGCGTTACAGTCCGTGTAACGTGGTGGTCACACGGAGTGAGGACTTCAGGGGTTGGCAGCTTTAGAGCATAAGCCATACATTGTGTCCTGGAATTTGACGCACGGCTGTAATCTCTCCTGTCCGCACTGCTACATGGACGCAGGTTGCCGCAGCGCCGGGGAGCTTACAACAGCACAGGCAAAAGAGGTTGTAGATGCACTTGCCTTAGTTAATCCCGCCATGATGATAGTGTTAACTGGCGGAGAACCACTCCTCAGAGACGATATATGTGACATAGTGGGATACTGCTCGGATGCCGGTTTTATAACGGTGCTGGGCACAAACGGCACTCTGCTCAACAAAGAGAAACTGGTACAGTTGCAGCGTGCCGGTTTAAAAGGCATTGGGGTCAGCATTGATTCTACAAAGCCTGAAAGCCATAACGCGTTTCGTAATTTTAAGGGAGCATGGGAGCTTTCCATAGAGTGTTTAAAGGCTGCAAAAGAACTTTCTATAGAGACTCAATTGGATGTCACTCTTACTGATGAGAATTACACAGAAATAGGGGACTTTACGGAGCTTGCGGTAAGTTTAGGAGCAAGAGCGTTAAACTTCTTTTTCCTTGTCTGCACGGGGCGTGCCATGAGGACTTTTATTTCGGTTCAACACTATGACGCTGCAATACAGGAACTTGTTGGACGCTCTAAAACCGAGACACGGACAATGGTCAGGGCACGGTGTGCTCCTCACATCTACCGGGTGCTTCATGAGGATGGCGTGAGACTGCCTGAGGGCACGCGGGGCTGCCTTGCCGGGCGCTCCTACATGCGCATAGACCCTGTGGGAAACGTAACTCCCTGTCCGTATATGGAAGAGAGTGTTGGAAACGTTAAAGATACAAGCATAGAGAAACTGTGGGCAGACTCTCAAAAGCTGCAAACCCTGAGAGACGGGGAGTACGGAGGCAGATGCGGCAGATGCGAGTTTACGGAAATATGCGGCGGATGCAGGGCGAGGGCAAGGGCAGAGCACGGAGACTTTATGGCCGAGGACCCGCTCTGTCTTTATGAGCCTCAGGGAAAGGGGAAACTTACGCTAACAGATGAATCCCAATCCGATATAGCGTGGGAAAGCGCCGCTAAACAGAGAATAAACAGGGTGCCTGCTTTCATCAAAAAAATGGTCATTGGAGCCATTGAGAAAAAGGCAAGGGAAAAGGGAGTTAAAATAATCACAGAGGCATTTGTAGAGGAGATAAAATCACGTGATTTTTCAACAATGCACCGACCAGGGTAATTTTATAAAAGAACCGGTTAGAAACAGCAGACTGCCGGAGCTCTGTCTCAACTGGCTTGCCTCATCGCGGCTTAAGTTTATAAATGAAATGAAGAACGGAAAAATGCTAAGGTACTTTTCTGCCCACTTACCTGTTATGATTACATGGACAGAGGATTTAGAGCAAGATTCTGAGTCAGAATATCCTGTCAATATGACTGTAAAAGGAATCGGGTTAATCCCTAAGGCTGAACAGCTTGAGCATTTTACTGATCTTTTTGAATCAGTAGCGGCAAATACCCGGACAAGGCCACACAGTGAAACCATACGGGAGCGGGTTGAGGCAGTTGAAGCACTTTATAACAACCCTGCTAATTTTGACCCCGCACTGCTTGGCGGACTTGAAATATTTAGCGGCAAAGCGCTTAAAAATATAAGAAACAACGGCCACACAAGCCTACTTTATGTGGGGATGGAGGAAACGGCGGCAGCCCCGGAAGCACACCCGCACAATATGAATCAACACCCACATAGCATGGCAGGGCACGGCGGAATTTCATATATTAGTTTTCAGGTTAACGGAGCTATTGAAATACTTGAAAAAGACAATGCGTATTACAGATACCTGCTTGCCTCACGGAAACTATTTGAGTTTGATAAGTTCCATATCTTTCAGCCGGATTATCCGTTTGGATACCTGATAAAGGTCGAAGAGGTACATGACAAATCCCCGTGGTCAAGAGCTAAGTAAGTAATATAGTAATACACTACAGGCTCACACAGTAATAGTCTGCATACCAGTAAATGAAATTTTTAATTCCCTCGCGAATTGGAGTCTGTGGCCTGAAATCAAAACTCTGTGTAAGAGCGTCAATATTGGCATATGTTGAGGACACATCACCGGGCTGAAGCGGTAAGAAATCTTTAAAGGCTTTTTTGTTTAACAGCTCTTCAATGATTTCTATAAAATTCAGCAGTTTGATGGGCTTATTATTACCTATATTGTAGAGTTTGTAAGGGGCATAACTTATGGAGGGATCGGGATTTTCACCGCTCCATGCCGGAGATGGTTCAGGAACCTTTTCCATCACTCTTATTACCCCCTCGATAATATCGTCAATGTAGGTAAAATCGCGGTTCATATTTCCAAAGTTAAAAACCTTTATAGGGTTTCCCTCAATAATTGCCTTTGTAAAGAGAAAAAGTGCCATATCGGGGCGTCCCCAGGGGCCATAGACGGTAAAAAACCTTAGCCCTGTGGTTGGCAAACTATACAGGCTGCTGTAAACATGGGCCATAAGCTCGTTTGACTTCTTAGTTGCAGCATACAGTGACACAGGGTGGTCAACATTTTGGGTGACTGAAAAGGGCATCAGTGTGTTAGCCCCATAGACAGAGCTTGATGAGGCAAACACAAGGTGTTTTACGGCTGTATTTTTGCAGCCCTCAAGGATATTTAAAAATCCGGTTATATTGGTATCAACATAAGAGTATGGATTTATCAGGGAGTACCTGACCCCTGCCTGTGCAGCCAAATTTACAACCGTATCAAAACCCTCCTCAAAGACCTTAGCAATGTTTGCCCTGTCAGTCAAATCATATTTATAAAACCTGAAATTACTGTGCCTGGTTAACTGGCTAAGGCGGTCTTCTTTTAGCTTAACATCGTAGTAATCATTCATATTATCTATACCTGAGACAGATTTCCCGTCATTAAGGAGTCTTTTGCATAAGTGATAACCGATAAATCCTGCCGCTCCTGTTACAAGTACCTTATCGTTCATGTTGTTGATACTCCTTTTTTTAACAGAGATTTAGCCAGCTTAATCCCCTGTGAAACGGCAGGGGGGGTCATGCAAAAGAAAAAACCGCCTAATCTCCCGATTGAGTACAGATTTTTATATTTTTCGTCTATCTCCTTAAAATTTCTCTGCAACTGTGTTTCGTAATCAAGGTCGTATAGCGGCATGGAGTTACCAAGCCTGATCACCATTGACTTACGCAGGTCGATGGCTTTAAATATCCCTGCTCTTTCTATATCTGACACACACCTGTCAACAAGTTGAACATCCGTCATGGCCGCACTCTCCGTTGTCTCATGAATTGTAAGACATATCCCCTCTTTAGCGTCAGGAGTCTTATCGCCAAAAATGTTTGAGGGATAATAAACCCGCTTAAATATAAATGAGGGCTCAGTGTAGTAAACATACAGCATAGGTCTATTTTTGAGGTGTTTTTGCTCATAGGTCAGAAATACGTTTGTTATATCGGCATAATGGAAATTCAGAGAGTCATTACCCAACACCTTGTTTAATTGATTTGCTGAAGCAGTCCAAACGACATTTTCAACACTGTACCTGTTGCCGCCGGTAATTACAGCAGTTATTTGATCCTCAGTTTTTTCAAACTCTAACTGTTTACAATTTAAAACTAACTCGCCTCCCGCTTCTTTATATCGTTGCAGGAGTTTATCCGGAATTGATTGAAAACCATTAGCCGGATACACATACTTTTTGCGCATAGCGTTAAAGATGTACTTAATTTTATGCAGGATACCGCCAACGTGGGGGTCTTTAAAGGGTTCCTTACGGTGACGGATGTCTCTGTCCACCCTTGCTATCCAGTCGGCGTGTACTAAATGGCCGGGCATAAGGGCTTTTTTGTAAATCATAGGACCAAGCACCTCGTTATAATAAACAGGGCCGAATTTTGCCGTTATGTCTGACTCTGCCGATATCAGCTCTTTTGGGTTTACATGTCCTTTTTTAAGATATGACTGAAGTATCTGTTTTTTTATGGTCCATGGGTAAAACAATAATTCTAAAAAACCTGCCGGCATGGTCCATGACTTTTTACCGGTAACTATACCAAATTTCCATATTCTGGTAATCAAAGGCTCATTTTTTAGCAGATCGAAAATGAAATCCTCTGCCTCAGCTCCGGGATTAGGAAACAGCACGTGAGGGCCTAAGTCAAATATAATATCATCAAGCGTTAATGAGCGGCACTGTCCGCCTGCCACACCCTCTTTCTCCACTATTAAGCATCTTTTACCGGCTTTAGCCAGCAGATATCCGGCAGTGAGCCCGGCCACACCTGCTCCCACTATCAGAGTCAAATCCCGCTTATTTTCCATAACACCGCTCACAAGACGAATAGAGGTTAACACAGCAGTTGCATCAGTGTCAAACGAGGCAAACAACAGCGTACCCCCAGATCTGTTTTAACTGATTTTTACCTATTGACAATTTCTGGTTTTAGTGTTATAAAATATGACAAGAGTCGCAGTAAATGATTACACTATTCTATTGAGGGGGCAATGTTTTGATCAGCGAAAATGACAGAGAAAGTGCTTTATTGTATGTTGAACTGAGCTCAGTCAGGAGGCATTTTATCTTTGCTTCTTTTGCTACGATAATAATTACGTTTATAGTTATGTACTATTTGGATCCGGTATTATCCGAATATACCGTCAAAACTTTTAATATTAAAGAAAACGCAGCAGAAACCATCAATAACGCACTGTGGTTTCTTATCATTTTCTTCTTAATGTATTTTGTAAACAACTATGCGCTAAAGATGGCCTCTGACAAGGGTAAGAAAAGGATGGAGGATGAAACTGGAAAAACAGATCATTGTTACCAGTTGATGACAACCAAGTTAAGCAATTATTTTACCTCACAAAGGCAATTAACCAAACTTGCAAACGCTCAGATGGAGGACATTGTTAAATCCACGGATTCCGCATCTTTTGAGATAATTTCCCATCTTAAATCTATTGATGAGTCAATAACTGAGATGCTTCAGACTCTTTCCAGACTTAGAAGCGAATCTGAAGAGCTGTCGGATGAGTCCCGCACTACTATAGAAAAAAACGAAAAGACGCTCTCTACCGTACATGATTACATAACCCATCGTTTAGAAGAGGCAGAAAAGGACTTTGAACTGGGCAAAGATCTGACGGAAAAATCCAACCACATGTCGGGACTAATAAAACTCCTGCAAGACATCAGCGACCAGACAAACCTGCTTGCGTTAAACGCAGCTATAGAGGCTGCCCGTGCGGGTGAAATGGGGCGCGGGTTTGCTGTCGTTGCCGATGAGGTTAGGAAACTTTCGCAGAAATCACATGAATCCACTGTGGAGATAGGCACTGCGATACTGGACGTTGCTAAGATTATTGAGCACAGGTTTCAGGCTGACTTAAATAAACAAGCACATAAAGCCGAGCATGATCTGTTGACAAGCTTTGTAAAAAGGCTTGATGCCATAGGGGAAAGTTATAAGAAAATCAGCAGCCTTAACGACAATATAATCGGTCAGGTAGGCGGGGTCAGTAAAGAGGTGGAGGGGAAAATTATCGAGGCATTAAGCAACATCCAGTTTCAGGACATAACCCGCCAGCAGATTGAGCAAGTTATTAAGGGAAACGACACGATGGATAACTACATAAGCAAACTGGATGAAATGTTAAAAACTCCCCCTGAGCTCTATGATAATTTATTTGCCGATTTCAATATAGACGATATGATAAAAGATTATGTGATGAAAAAACAGCGGGACATTCATCATGAGGTCGTGCACAGTCCTAAAACGGCTAATAAACAAAAGGCTGTCTCTCACAGCAAGAATGATGATGTAACGTTTTTTTGAAAAATATGGTACGATAATAAAGTTTAGGGGGTTATATGGGAAAGACCATAATGCTAATTGACGATTCAGCAACCTTACGGGAGGTTTTAGGTACGACTTTGAAAAAAACAGGCTACACCGTAATAGAGGCCAAAGACGGTAAGGATGCTCTAAGCAAACTAACCGGTAAGATTCATCTTATGATTTGTGACGTCAATATGCCCAACATGGATGGAATAGAGTTTCTAAAAGAGATAAAAAAGAATGCCACTTATAAATTTACTCCGATTATTATGTTAACAACCGAATCACAGGAAACCAAAAAACAAGAGGGTAAAGAGGCCGGAGCTAAGGCATGGCTTGTAAAACCCTTTAAGCCTGACGTTTTACTTTCTGCCATCGAAAAGCTAATATTACCTTAAAAAACTTTATTATTTGAAGTGCAAACAGGAGGGATTATGTCTCTGTCATTAGAGGGTGAGCTGTCTGTTGTACGGGCAAATGAACTAAAGGAATTGTTCATAGATTATGTCAAAACCGCAAAAGATATAGAACTTGACCTTTCCAGCGTATCGGAAATAGACACGGCCGGATTTCAACTATTGGTTGCCCTTAAGAAAGAAAGCGACGGAATGGGTAGAAACTTCAGGATTCTCTCCGTAAGCCCTGCAGTTGAAAATCTACTCGATTTATATAACGTTAAGGATATGTTCATATAAACCCTGAATGGAGGATAAAATGGACTATGGAACCGGATACAGCATATAAAGTCTTTTTAGAAGAGGCAACGGAAATTCTCCAGACAATGGAGGAGCAGTTGCTCGTTTTAGAGGAGTCTCCCTGTGATAAGGAAACCATAAATGCCCTTTTCAGAGGCGCTCACACTATTAAGGGCTCTGCCGGTATGATTGGCCTGACCGACATAGAACGCTTCACCCACAAGGTGGAAAGCGTTCTGGAGCGGCTAAGAAACGATGAAATCAGAGCAGATTCCGTATTTATCAATTTGCTTCTCAGATGCCGTGACTATATCAGTGAATTAGTAAAAATAACCTTAAATGACACCAAACAACTAACTGAGGAGTTAAAGGTAACTGAGCAGGAACTGATTGACGGTTTATCCGAATATCTTGCCGAGGTGAAACCGGTTGCCGCACCTGAGGTTGCCGCACCTCAGGTTTCTGAAACCGGGGTTCCTCAAACCGAATCTGCCATCTGGCATATATCTCTCAGATTCAATAAAAACGCACTGAGAGACGCTATGGATCCGCTTTCTCTTATTAATTACCTTAAAAGAGTTGGTGAAGTGCTCAACATGACAACAATAACAGAGGCCATCCTATCTTTAGAGGAAATGGACCCTGAGGAATGTCTTACCGGCTTTGAATTAGACCTGAAAACGGATAAAAGCCAAAAAGAAGTGGAGGATGTCTTTGAGTTTTACACGGAAGATAACGATATTAAAATAAGTCCGCCTTACTGCAAAGCCGAAACTTACACCGGTTTGATTAATGATTTACCGGAGGACACATGGAGACTTGGCGAGGTACTTATAAAAAGCGGGATTTTAACAACAGATGATTTAAATAAAGCACTGAGGAAACAAAATGAGGCAGCAGGGAGTGCCGACAAGGGAAAGCCATTTATCGGAGAGGTGTTGGTAGATACCGGCTTAGTGGAAAAAGAAGTGGTCGAGGCAGCCCTTAATAAGCAGCAAAAAGTCAGAGATACGATTACCGCAACAAGCACATCTGCGGCCTCGGCAACGATACGTGTCGATGCCGATAAGCTTGATGTGCTGATAAACCTGGTCGGTGAGCTGGTTGTTGCAAACGGAGGAATCAGACAGCGTTCACTTGTTGTGGGAGATGGTCCGCTTATGAAAACCTCCTCGTTTATGACAAAGCTTGTAAATGACATCAGGGATATGTCTATGAAGATGCGCATGATTCCTATCGGGAGTTCGTTTAACCGTTTTCAGCGCCTTGTAAGAGATATAAGCAAAGAGCTTGGCAAAGACATAGAGCTTGTAATAAGCGGAGGCGACACGGAGCTGGATAAAACCGTAATAGAAAAGATAAACGACCCTCTGACTCATATAGTGCGTAACTCTGTTGACCATGGAATAGAGACTATAGAGGAACGCAAATGTAAAGGCAAGCCGCCCAAAGGCACAATCAAACTTAACGCCTTTTACGAGGCCGGGACTATTGTAATTGAAATCACTGACGACGGCAAGGGCCTTAACAAACAACGGATAGTTGAAAAGGCCGTAAGTGCCGGCCTTATAGACGCTAATAAAAATCTATCCGATAATGAAATATTCAGCCTGATATTTGAACCAGGGCTTTCCACAGCGGAAAGCGTAACGAAACTATCCGGACGCGGTGTAGGCATGGATGTGGTAAGGAGAAACATAGAGGCTTTAAGAGGTTCGGTTTTCGTGGAAAGCCATGAGGGGAAGGGAACGACCGTTAGAATCAACCTTCCGCTTACTCTTTCAATAATTGATGGATTCATGGTAGGAGTTGGAGAAAAACAATATGTTATTCCTCTGGATATGGTAGTGAAATGTTACACGATAGATAAAAAAAGTTATACAAAGGTCAGGAAAAAAGGGTATTTCGACTTTCAAGGCAAAGTAATACCTTTTATCTCGATGTGTGAGCTGTTTGAGCTCGGGCAGTCCAACTGCAGCTTTATCGTAATAGTTACCCACGGAGGGCGTAAAGCGGCATTAGGCGTAGATAAACTCTTTGGTGATATGCAGGCGGTAATAAAATCCCTGGGTAAGCTCTATAAGGACGCAAAAGGCTTTTCGGGAGCCACTATTTTAGGGGATGGCTCTTTAGCCCTCATACTTGACATTCAGGGAATATTTAAACTGCTTGAGTCCGAGGCCCGTGGTTACGCATAACTTGCTTTATACAAGTTATTTGTAAAATTTAAGTGCAAAAAAACTACAGGGGGTAAACATTATGAAATGGTTTTATGATTTAAAGGTCCGTACTAAACTTCTGACCGGATTTGTATTAGTAGCGCTTTTTACGGTAATCGTTGGTATTATCGGGATAAGAGCTTCGAATAATATCAATGACATGGCTGACGAAATGTATGCTGAAGCAGTCTTACCGCTGGAAACTTTAGGCAATGTTACGGATTATTTCCAACGGCTTCGTGTCTATACCAGAGATTTTATTTATTCAAATAATGCTGACGAAGAGAAAAAGCTTTTGGATGAAATTAAAACCCAAAAAGAAGAAATTCATAAGGAGATGGAAAAGTATTTTAAGACTATTCATACGGAAGAGGGTAAGCAAATATATAAAGAAGCACTGGATGGCCTGAAGGAATATGATAGCGGTTTAGATAAGGTAATCGAACTCAATGCCGCCAAAAAAGACGCCGAGGCTCATGCATATCTCAAAAAGGAGTTAGCACCGGTAGGCAAAAAAATAGGGGATGCTTTGGATAAACTTACAGACCGAAACGTTGCAAATGGCAAAAGATTATCCGACGAAACAACAGTATTATACAAATCAAGCTTTAGGTTAATTCTAATTGGATCAATAGTTTGTTTCATTATTTCGATTTTAACGGGAATATTTATCGCTCGCACTGTAACTAAGCCATTAGGCGGCGAACCTGGCGAGATGTCCGCAATGGCAATGAAAATAGCAACCGGAGACCTTAACATAGAGGCCGACGCAAAAGCCAGCAAGGATAATCTTCTGGGCGCTATGCTTTCTATGGTCAATATTCTGAAGGGAATATTTACCGAGATAGACAAACTGATAAATTCGGTAAAAGACGGCAATTTAGCTGTAAGAGGAGAATCGGAGAAATATCAGGGCGGATGGCGGCAGTTAATTGATGGATTAAATACTTTGGTAGAAGCTTTCGTTAAGCCCATAAATTTAACATCGGAATATGTGGAAAAAATTAGCACAGGGGACATTCCGTCCAAAATAACTGATGATTATCGCGGTGATTTCAATAAAATCAAGAATAATTTGAATGTTTTGATAGACGCCGAAAACAACATAACCAATATTGCAGAGGAGCTCTCCGGCGGCAACCTGATGGTGAAGGTAGCGGAGCGGTCGGAAAAAGACAGGCTGATGCAGTCTATTTCAACAATGGTACAACGATTAACCGAAGTAGTGTTAGAGGTGCAGAGGGCATCTGAGCAGGTGGCCTCAGGCAGCCAGCAGTTGAGCGCAACAACGGAGGAGTTATCGCAGGGAGCGTCTGAGCAGGCGGCTTCTGCTGAGGAGATATCCTCATCGATGGAGCAGATGTCAGCAAACATCAAGGCCAATGCCGATAACGCAATGCAGACAGAAAAGATGGCATCCAAGTCTGCTGTAAATGCCAAAGAAAGCGGCGAATCCGTAGAGATGACAGCAAAGGCAATGAAAGAGATAGCGGAAAAGATTATGA